>NZ_QQWW01000007.1:0-224579 GCF_003950435.1 Sphingomonas sp. ABOLG | reverse complement strand
ACGTTCTGGATCATCACCGACAGAACGTTCCGTTCCCGAACCAGCCCCCCGTAGAACAGCGCCAGCGCCGGCGTCATCATGAGGACGAGCGCCGTACAGGCGAGCAGAAAGGCGGTATCGCCCGGTTCAATTCCTCTCATCAGCGCTTCCTCTCGATTTTTACATATTCGATCCTGAGGCCCGACGATGGTCGCGTAACGGATTCTATGAACTGCGGATCTTTCCTGCTCTTTGCAGTCTGAGGTTTTTACCTATCTCGAGCAGATGTGTATCTTCTGTGTCTAATCCGCCATCCTAATCAGATTAGGCGCCGCAAAAGATCAATGCCGATGACAATTAGCAGCACCGCGTAGGTTAGCTGCAAGGTTCGCTCGTTCATCTTGTGGCTGACACTCACGCCGATCGGCGCGGCAACCATGACTGTCGGAACCATCACCAGGAATATGATAACGTCGACATAGCCGAGTGAGTAAGACGGAAGCTCCTTGGCATTCCAACCGCTGATGATAGCTCCGATTGAGGCCGCCGTGCCGGTGATCAGACCGGTCGCGGCAGAAATCGCGAGCGCGCGTTCCAGACGCATATTGAAGGCCGAGAGGATCGGTGTCGTTAGCGTGCCGCCGCTGGTGCCGGTCATCGCAGCGACGAAGCCGACTATCGAAGAGAGGCCGACCATCTTTGCGCCCTCTGGCGGCTGCTGTCCGAAAAAAAAGCGCCCGTGATTGAACGCGATGTAGAGACCTACCAGGACGATATAGATCGAAAACAGGGCCTGCAAAATCTCGGTCGACCCGAATGGCAGCAGGATCGATCCGATCACAACGCCGACAAGAAGGCCGACGGCCCAGGTCTTGAAAAATCCCACATCTAAATCGCCGAGCTTGTAGTGCTTGCGGCTCGAACTGATGGCGCTCGGTATGACGAGTGCCATTGAGGTCGCGGTTGCTACATGCATCATCACCGGATGGGCAACGCCGAGCCAGGGAAACAGGTAGATGAAGATCGGCATGCGGATGGTGCCCCCGCCGATACCGAACAAGCCCGCGAAGAAGCCCGATATCAAACCAACCAGTATGAATATCACGATGCGTAGGAGAACGTCATCCATCCGGTGGTCTCCTCTGCTCTTGCTTTCGAGCGCTGGTGCGGGTGACACCTGTCGGGACGGTGCCGGAACGGGTACCTTCGCAGAGAGGGGCAAACCGGCGCGGCCATCACCCGCAATCGTTGAGCGCCAGATCGGTCGACAACCGCAACCAGCCTCGCCCGCTCTCTCCGCTCGGCTATTTTACGCCCAGGCCCATGCCGCCAACCTCAGCAAGGCGCTCCAGCTCCGAACCGAATTATAGTCGAAGCAACGGCAGAGGCCGCATTCGTAATCGATCTACTCGTCTCTGAAGCATGCGATGTGAAATGACCGGGCCGCAGGCTTGCCGCTCACGTCAAATGTATGCACCTGCATCTGACTTGGATCTTGCGTCAGTCCAACGGTTATGAAGCCGGGTTGGACTTCCTCTTCCATCGCGCTGCCGATCGTGCCCGCGAAGTTAGTCTTGGCCTCGCCCTGCAGCGGGATCTTCCAGCTTATCAGATATTCGTTGTCGCCCTTCTTTTCGCATTTGTCGATCATGTACCCGCGGGCGATGGTGCCATCAGACTTGATCACACAGGCCAACCGGTTCTCGAACTTTGCCATGATGCTTCTCCTGCGTTACTCGCGTTTGTCGGGAAGGTAGAGTATCGCGACGCCGCCAGTGTCCGGCACCGGGCCAGCGCGCGGCGACCGTTCCGGCGATGAAGCGTGTGCTCCGTGCCGGAACGATGACGCGGCGACTCAACCAGCGCGCAGTTGGCGCGCGCCGCCGGCGATCAGAGGACGCCGGGGAACAGCACGCCCTCGATCTGCCCGGCGAACATTGCCAGCCCCATGCCGGCAACGACACCGCCCGCCAGCCGCACGCTCATCTGGCGCGACGGATGGCTGGTCATCACCCAGCGGGTGACGAGACCGGCGAACACCGCGATCGCCAGCTGGATCAGGGTGAAGCCGCTGAGATAGGCCACCAGCGGCATTTCCTGCGCGCCCAGGATCGACCCTCCATAGGCCCAGCCATGGAACAGCCCAGCGCCTGTGAACAGCGTACCGAGCATGATCACGGGAAGCTGCCGGTTGGTGGCGATGATCGCGCCGAGCAGCAGCACGGTCGCGGCGATGACCAGTTCGGCAACCGGCAGGTTGACGCCCGCGATATGTACCAGGCAGCCCGCCAGGGCACCGACGACGAACGAGATGGTCAGCGGCAACAGCCGCCCCGCCAGCGCCGCGGCAATGCCGACCGCCACGACAAAGGCGAAATGGTCGACCCCGATGATCGGGTGCCCGATGCCGGAAAGCAGCCCGTCGCCGAACGTCGTCGGCGTCTGGCCGCCCGTCGGGTGGTGGGCGAATGCCGGCGACGTGCCCGCCAGGAAAAGAGGCACCGCACAGGCGGCACGTATGGCGGAAGAGCGAAGATTGGCCATGATATGTCTACCTCCTTGGAACTTAGACGGCTTCGAGCCGGTCGCGGACGGTGCGGATCTGGCGAGCGAGTTCCTCCTCGGTCACCAGCCCGCGGCTGAGCATGATGTGCGCGAGCGTCAGGAGCTGGCGCTCCGGGTTCGGGATCTCGCTGTACACCTCCTCCAGTTCGTCCTCGGCGTGCCGGCGCTCGAGCGAGTCCAGCGCGCCGACCGCCGACAGGGCGTCGCAGGTCGCATCGAGGCACACCTTCCATGGCGGCTCCGGATTGGTCACTGACCAGCGCGCCGCCAGCCGCTCCCACGTCTGGTCCTCGTCCTGCAGTGCCTCGAGCAGCTCGACGCGATTGAGGTCGACATATTGCCCCCGGGGGTAGCCGTGACCGGCGGCCTCGGCGGCGCTCATCGTGTCGCCTCCTTGGGCCGGCCGCCGCTATGCACGGGCCGGCTGGCCTTGTGGATCGGCCGCGGACCGTCGGTCGTCCGGCCGGGCTTCGGCTGGGCGATGCCGATCATGCAATCGCGCGTGACGATCTCCGCGAGCTGATCCTCCGACCAGCCCTCGGTGCCCTCGGGCCGCACGGGAAGGACCATGAAGCGGCTCTTGGCATTGGAATCCTCGACCCGCACCTCGACCTCGGCCGGGATGACCAGGCCGAATTCCGCCAGCACCTGACGCGGCCAGCGCACGATCCGGCGACGGTAGTTGGGCGCGCGATACCAATAGGGCGAATGGCCCAGCAGCGGCCGCGGATAGCAGGAGCACAAGGTGCAGACGATCACGTGGTGCAGCGTCGGCGTGTTTTCGAGCACGGTCAGGTGCATGTAGTCGCTGGTGGTGCCAAAGCCGCTCGGCTCGGCCCAGTCGACGCCCACCTCCTTGCTGGCATTCAGCGGGTCGGAAAAAACCCGCGCCTTGTACTCGGGGTCCAGCCAGGCCTTGGCGACCATGCGTGATCCCGCGGCCGGCGACCGCGCGTCGTTCCATTCCGAGAACACGCGATGATCTTCGGCGGTGAACAGGCCCTTCTCGATCGCCAGTTCACGAACCGCCAACTCGAGCACTTCGAAGTCGGAAATCTCGTCGACCATCGGCGCTGCGCCGGGATGGTCGTCGTCGTGATCGTGCGAATGGTCGTGGCCATGATTATCTGTCGTCGCCATGCTTAGCTCCTATGGCTGGGGCGATTGCGTCAGTTACTTGACGGGTTCGAGCCACATGTCCGGATATTCACTCTGCAGCGTGTCGTTCGGGAACGGATATTCCGCCCAGAGTTCGGTCTGCGGGAAGCGGACAATATAATATTGCTGCTGCGGCTGATCGTAGCGCTCCCAGGCCTCATCGGCAGGAACCAGGTCGGGATAGGTCAGCGCAGCAATCGTACCCGTCATGTTGCGGGCATATAATTGCGTGCGGGTGTAGAAGATCGCCGGAAGATCCTTCACCCGCACCTTGTCGCCCACCTTGAAACGGCCCGGCAGCGTCTCACCCGTCGGCTCCCAGGGGGGCTTGGGCCCGTAATCGGGGCGTTGCCCGCTGCTGGCCTGGCTGGGATCGCCATTATGGGTGGCGATGTCGACATGAGCAGACGCGCCGATGTTCGACTTGGCGTGTCCGTCGCGGGTGGCGTTGACGCCCAGCCGCTCGCGGATCTCGGCAATCTTTTCCTGCAGTTCGAGCAGCCCGATGTATTTCTTGTCGACCAGCATCTTTGCTGCGCCCCAGATCCAGCGGGCATTGTACGGAAAGCCGTAATAGAGCGTCATGCCAATATCATTGGCATAAATGCGACGCCGCTCTTCGGCATTCCACATGCCGCGAAAGCCCAGTACTTCGCAGGTGATGTAGACGTTTTTCTCCCAATCCTCGTCCTCTTTTTCTTCAAAGATCTGAGGAGCGGCTGCCTGACCGCCAACATCATGCGTCGGCCAGATATAGGATTCATACTGGATATGCGGGACTTCGTATGGCCAATCCCTTTCCTGATGGATCGCCGGCATCAATTGGGAGCCGGTTTCGTAGATCTGGCGGGTTTCCTTGGGTGACGGCATCGCGCTATCTCCGTTGTTCCGGGTCGAAACGAGGAAGCTTTGGGTCAGTCGTGACTTGTGGCTCCGACAAGCGCTGTTGTGGCGCCGCCAGCCCCATCTTTCGTGAAGCAACCAAATTCGTACCAAAGCCTCTGTCGGCCCTTTGGTTGTAGGGGACGCAAACTGACCGCTAAATACGCATCTTCCCCTAAAGCTTACCAAAAGCAGCGGCCATTTTAGCGAGATCATCGATCCCTGATCGGTGCACGCGCTCACCCTGAACCGCCGCGCAGGCGTCCGCACGGAGCATCATTCGTCAGAATTCGGCGCGAACGCCCAGGCGCAACGTGCGCGGCTCGACTACCCGGCTCAGCCGCCCTTCGATCGGGCCGTCCACATCAACCGAGGGGATGTAGGACTCGTAGAAATAGACTATGTCCTTGTCCCGGCTGTTCAGGATGTTGAGCAGCTCGCCATAGACCTGGAACCGTCCGATCTTCCGCGCCGCGCGAAAGTTGAACACGGTGCTTCCGCCATCTCTGACGCTATTGTCCTCGATCAGCGGATAGGGCCCAAGGTGGCGCAGACGCAGGCTGGCCTCCCATGGGTCAAGCACAAGAGCGATGCCGGCAGACGCCGCATCCTCGAACGCATTGGGGATCCGGTCGCCATTGTCATACCGTGAGCGGCTGGCCGTGTAGTTGCCGTCAATCGCCAGCCAGCGCAGCGGCCGCCAGAACGCAATCAGTTCATAGCCGCGCCGCTTGCTCGCGCCGGTCGGCTCGACGGCGTTGGAATCGCCGACGAAGCGCAGCTCGCTGTCCACGTCCAGCCACCAATACGTGGCGGTCAGCGTCAGCGAGGACAATTGCCAGCGCGCGCCCACTTCCTTGCCCTCGCCGCGCACCAGCACCGGCACGGGCGTTTCGATATTCACCGCGCCGCGAACGTCGTTGGAGTGAAAACCCCGCCCCCAATTGCCGTACAATTCCAGGTTCGGCGTCAGCGAATAGGCGACCGAGGCCTTGGGGGAGAGGATGGAATCATGCCCATTCCCCGTGCCGGCCTGCGCTGCGGCCTCGTCGCGTGCACGGACGGAATAATGGTAATAATCGCCGCGCAGGCCGCCGATCAGCCGAAGGCCAGCCAGCGGCTCCCACGTCGCCTCGCCATAAAGCGCGGCCGACGCTTCCTCGACGTGGTACCGGCCGAGCGAGAACAGAAACCGGCGCTCGCTCGTGCGCGACACACCGACATTACCGATATGATCATATCGCGCCTCTGTGCCGAGCGTGAGCGTCAGCGCCTGGGACACCGTCCAGTGCTTCTCGCCGCGACCACCGATGATCCATCGCCGGTCGAACTGGCGGATCTGCGCACTTGTCCCGTCCGGGTCGGTGTAGGTCGGGTTGGACGTCATCGCCCAGTCGTAGAACTGGCCATAGATGTTCGCGCGCCAGTCCGTCTGGCGGAACGCGATATTGCCGACCAGCCGTGTGGTGCGCCCGCGTGCGGACGGATCGGGCGAACAGAAGACATCGGGGCAGATCGGCGATCCGATGACTCGCTCGGGGATCTGCTCAGTTGGACGCCATGTCGCGTGATAGGCATTGAGCGACGCCTCGATCGTTCCCTCGCCAAGTGGCGCGACATATTTGGCAAAGCCGGACGCGTGGCGAAGATGCTCTGGCTCCTGCCACGGCCCGTCATAGATTTTCGCTTGGCCGGCGAGCGTCAGCTTGCCCGCGCCGAGCCCGTCGGTCGTCCCGCCCGCCGCCAGCCGAGCATAGCCATAGGAACCGCCTTCCAGCGACACCCACGGGGCATTGAAGCTCTCGATCGTCGTCATATAGGCCGCGCCGGCCAGCGCGAAGTCGCCGCCATCGGCGCGGTACGGCCCTTTGCGGAAATCCTCCCGCGCAATGATCTCCGGGATCAGGCCGTTGAGGTCGAGATAGCCCTGACCGTGACCATGGGTCCTCAGGTTCATCTGCACGCCATCGATGTAGGTGGTGAAGTCCGACCCGTGATCCAGGTTGAAGCCGCGCAGAAAGTACTGGTTGGCCTTGCCGCTGCCGGAATGCTGCGCGGCCACCATGCCGGGCACTGCTTCAAGCAGTTCCGAGACGCGCAGCAGCGGCCTCACCAGCAGGTCCGCACCAGCCACAGTCCCCTCGCTGGCGGCATGGGCAACGCCGATCTTCGCCTCCCCGCGACCAAAGACCACGATATCGGCACCCGCCGGCTCGGTCGACTCCGGCGTCGGCTTGGCTGCTGGCTGTCCGCTCAGCTGAGCCTCGGCCGGTACGGTGAAAGCGCAAGCCAACGCCGCCAGGCACCCCCTTAAAATGGTCTTCATCGACATTCCTTGCTGTGGGAAAGAGTTCGGCGATTGTGCCCCGCCGATCTCGTGCTTCGATGATTCGACAGGAGAGGAGAGAGGTTTCCAGCGACGATCGATGTAGTACGACCAAGGATGACTCCGCGCGCTAGGAGGAGAAATTCGGCGCTAGGCAGTATGTTCATCAACGCAGTGTGCCGTGCGTTAAGCTTAGTCTTCGAATACTTCTTAACGAGCATATGATACTCGTCGATTCGTGACTTTACGTATGATTACAGAGAGCCTTTCTGGAATACGCGCTCCTAAATCCCCCTATTGTTCTCTTTGGAGGCTGGTGGGAGGGTTGAGCCTCTTCAACGATGCGGTTGACCTAGAAAGGCCAACTCACGTCTTCATGTGAGTGCCGTTTCCCTTCCACTTGAAATGCTATCGCCACAGAAGCGGCATGACGATGAGCATTCCGCAACCATTTCGCCATTGATCAAGAGGCGCGATCGACGCGGCCTACTGCTTAGCAAGGGAAAGCTGCGACCCCGGGGCCATTACGGCGTCTGTCAGGTCCCGCGCCGATGCGGAACTTTAGCGGCTATGCGGGACACGTTCATGAAGCTCGCGCGGCCCGACGCTTTTAGATTTACCCGCCGCCACCCGCCAAGACCGCTGCCCCACCGCCTTCTTCTCTGCCATCGCGCTCGCCGCCACGTTCATCAGCTGCTTTGATCAGCGAGTACGCCGATGGAAGCGACTGCCGCACCGTTCCGCTAGAAGCCACAGGCCAAGCTGAAAACCGTATCGCTTCACCTTCGTCTTTCAGGGAGCCCTTTAGGGCCAAGAGCGCGCGCAGGAGCGCGTCATGCCTCCTTTACGCCTCGGTGCGGCTGGTTGGCGCCGGCCTGTGTGAGGGTGCGGTCGAGTAGCTGTTCGTAGATTGGCCTGCCTCCCAGCCCTCGCGCCACTAGGCTGGCGGACAAGCAGGTGGCAACGAGCGGCAGCGTGACTGCGTAGGCGCCGGTCAACTCTAGTGTCAGCACCACCCCGACCATCGGCGAGCGGACTGAAGCGGTGAACAGCCCGCCCATTGCAGCGATGGCAAATGCGCTGGAAACTGGAGTGCCTGATGGAACGATCATGTGAACCGCCCCGGCAAAAGCCAGTCCGATGCAGGCCGCCAGAGATAGGATTGGCGCGAAGATACCACCGGGCGCGCCGACCGAATAGCTAGCAATTGTGGTGCAGAAGCGGATTGCGGACAACACCAGCAGCGCGAATGTGCCGGGGTTCGCGCGGACCCACCCAGGGATTAATGCCTCTCCACCGGTCACTGCGTCCGGCATCAGCGCCAGCAGCACACCGACCGTCAGTCCGACCGCAGCGGGGTAGAGATATGGTGCTGTCCTCGCCAACGCGCCCGCCAGGGCAAGGGCACGGAGAATGCCGGCGTTGAGCAGAACGCCGATCCCGCCCAGCAAGCATCCGAGCAGGACGAATAGCGGAAGGGTGCTGAGCGGCATCTCGGCCGCCGGCATGGAGAGATCTGCACCTGTGCCGCCGATCAGCTGGGTCATGACTGTCGCCAACAACGCCGCCAGGATGACCGCCATGTAGGTGTCAAATCGATAGGGAAACTGGCGCCTCGTCTCCTCGATCACGAACAGAACCCCGGCAACGGGTGCATTGAAGGCACAGGCAAGGCCAGCTGCCGCTCCAGATGCGAGCAGGCCACTTTGCCCGGTCGCATCCAGTCTGAATCGCCCTGCAAGCATGGACGCGATCGATGCGCCGATATGGATCGTTGGCCCTTCGCGCCCCAGCACTAGGCCCCCACCGATCGCGGCGATTCCGCCGAAGAACTTGACCGGCAGCACCCTTGCCCCATGCACTTGCCGGAGCCCAGCCATCGCCCCTTCCACTTCCTGAACGCCGCTGCCACCGGCTTCCGGCGCGAGATGGCGGACCAACGCCACTGCTGTGACCGTCGCGATCATCGTGAGGAGCGCAGCTGTCGTCACCAGCAGAAAGCCACCCAGCTGCGACCGAAGCAGCATTGGCCATTGCTGAAGCGAATTGAGCGAGAGGTGGAACAACGATCCGATGGTGCCGGTCACCACCCCCACTATCGTCGCGAGGGCAAGATAGTGGAACAAAGCTCCACGAGCGTCGGCTGCCGATTTTGCCGGAATAGGGTCGTTCATGTGCCCACCCCATGAGTTCACATCGTTGCGGCAGCAGGCACCAACGTTGCTTAACTCCACTGGTTCATCGGGCGGGCCGATGCACGGTGAAGTGAATGCCCGCGCGCTGCCCGTTTCAAATGTCGTTGATCACAGCCAGAAGGTGAACGTGGCAGCGCGCGCGAAGGCAGAGAAGAAGACGGAGGCGGTAAGGGATCGCGTTAACGGAGCGATCCGCGCCGAACCTAAGCCGTTCTCGCCCCCTACTAGGCTCAGCTGCTCACAGCGCGCCTTGAGCGCAATGGATGAGTGGCGGCTTTCACAATGATTGTGGAGGGAAGCGGACGCCGTCCGAAGGGTCGTTCCGACTGAACTTCCTGCGTCGCCAATAGCCGACCCCACATCACTGCCGGCGTATCGCGCGGTCGCCGCCTATCTGAGATCGCTGCCTCATAGGTGACACGTGGGACGCCGTATCGGTAAGGGTCAGGACGCGCAGATGTTCTTCCGCATGCCGCGAGGGCGATTCCGCCTGCTTTCTCTAAGTTCTTTCAGCAAGAACACAGCACGCCGGCTCGATTTGTAATAGATGAACTGCGGCTTTCGGGATTAAGCGTCGGCCGGCCGAACGACTGAAATTGGGCGCCTAGCTGCCATGTATCCTGCGTTGCGTCGAACGGCAGCTAACGCCCAATTGCGAGTTTGAAGCAAACTCGTACAGCCCTGGATGTGGCTCTTTTCAGCCTTAAGCCTTTGAGCGCGTCAGCTCTCATGGCGACGATAGCCGAAGGTTAGTTAGCACAATCCGCTATGCAGGGTCTACGAGCGCTCTTACCGCTCCACGGTGGCGCCGAAGGTGCTGTTCTAGGTCCGGTGGGTTAGGGGGCAGCTACCATTCCCTGCTTACCCATCTAGAACGCGTCTTCCATCTGAGTAGCGGCAAGTTTGGTTGGCAGGATAGACCCCGCCAACCGAGCCTCAAGCCGCTATAGATCCATAGCAGTGCGCGAAATCAGTCGTCATGACCAAATGCGATTGCGAAAAGACTAAACTCCTTGTCATGAGGCCGCTGGCGCAGGGAGATGCCATCGGGGAGTACAAATCGCTCTACCTGTGGTCGAGACGCGATTTCCTCAGCGTCACAGCTCATCGAAGTTACCCGGCCGTCATCGTCTACGATCTGCAAGCGCTCCCCATCGCGAGGCCAGCCCAAAAAGCTTAAAGTGATATTGCTGATCGTCTCAACACCCTCGTGCGAAAGAGTTGTCATGAGCGGCACAATTACCTTCTCGAGGTCCTCAGGACGAATTGTTCCGGTAATATCGAAGTGCAAGCTCGGTCCTCCAACATTGTTATGGAGCGGACCGGCTCAAGCCGGTTGTGGTTTAGCTGAGGTCTTCTCTGTCCGGGGGGTGCACGATGGCGTCGTGAGAGGAGAGCCACGATGACCAAGAAGATCAGCAACCCCGAGATCCTGGCGGTGCGGGCGGCGGCGGAGGCGGACCCGGCGCGGGGCCGTGTCTGGGTCGGCCTCGATGTGGGTATGAAGTCGACCGCGGTGTGCGTGCTCGATGGCGACGGGAAGGTCGTCCACCAGTGCGCCATGAAGACGCACCCGACCGAGATCGGACGCTATCTGGCGAAGAACTTCACCTCCAACGTGGCGGCGGTCGGCATGGAGACGGGCGCCATGTCGGTGCACCTGTCGGGCGGCCTGCGCCGGCTCGGCTATCAGGTGGCGGTAATGGATGCGCTTCAGGTGCACCGCGTGCTGTCCTTGAAGCGCAACAAGACCGACACCAACGACGCGCGCGGCATCGCCGAGATCACCCGCACCGGGCGCGACTATCTGACCGAGGTCTACGTCAAGACTGCGGCTTGCTACGAGGTGCGCGCCCAGCTCATCATGCGTCATCGCCTGGTGCAGCAGCGCGTCGCCAACGAGAACATGATCCGCGGGCTGCTGCGCGTCTATGGAGGCCAGGTCGAGGCCGGTGCCAAGTCGGCCGCCACCTACCGCACCCGCGTCGTCGAGCAGCTGCTGCAGATCCAGGACCGCGACGGCATCAACATGCGCCCGCGCATCGTGCCGGTGCTCGACCTGTGCGAGCGGCTCCAAGCCGATGCCGACCGGATCGAGGCCGAGCTGGAGGCGCTGGCCGCCGCCAACCCGATCTGCCGGCGCTTCATGGCGGTGCCCGGCATCGGCGCCATCACCGCCCTGTCGTTCTTCACCGCGATCGAGGAGCCGAGCCGCTTCCGCCGCGCCGACGACGTCGCCGCCTATCTCGGGCTGACCCCGCGCGTCTACCAGTCGGGCGAGAGCTTGGTGCATGGGCGGATCAGCAAGATGGGCAACCGGCTGACGCGCACCCACCTCGTCACCGCCGCCACCGTGATGCTGTCGGCGACCAAGACGTTCTCATCCTTGAAGGACTGGGGTCTGCGGCTTGCCAAGAAGATCGGCTTCAACAAGGCGCGGATCGCGGTCGCGCGCAAGCTGGCCATCATCCTGTTCGGCATGTGGCGCGACGGCACCCACTTCCAGTTCAAGACAGAGACGGTCGAGCCGCATCGCCAGATGATGCAGGCCGCGCACGTCTGACCCCACCTATTCACCCCATCCGTCCGATGGACGGTACGATCCTCCCGGGAGGCGGAGGGACCGGCGACTTCGCTTTCAACTTTGGGGCAGCGATGACCCCGAGCTACGGTTGTTGAAGCGCCACCCTTCGATACGAATCCACCCCCTTGCGGCATGCGACCGTGACAAGGCTGCCTCACCACAGCCGTCGCATGACCCCGGAGAGACTGTTGCACCCCGGGTTGATCGACACCGACCACAAGGACGTTGCCAGAACAGGCGAACCATGATGAAGTAGTTGTCGCCAGCGTTGCCCCCAGACGAGGGGACCTCAGCTAGAGAGTGTTGGAAACCTACGAAGGCGCAGGCGCATGCGCCTTTACCGGCCAGCCGGTTGGACATGCGCGCATGCCACCCGGCCACTGAATGACCGAGACATGCCTTCGAGGGGTTTCCACGCCCCATCGCCGCTCTGTAATCGGCGATGCGCTTTCGTCGCAGATCGATGGGACATCTGCAAGGCTAAGTCGTTAGCGCGGCAGACTTCAGCGGGGTCGGTTCTCAGGGACGCCGGCAGCCGCCTGCGGCGGTTGCGCTCAGTCGACTTCGAAGATTAACTTCGAAGTCGACTGAGCGCTCGAAGGAGCGGTTCGAAACGGCGCCGACCTGCCAGTAAGTTGCAATTCAGACGAGACTAGACAACCTATCTCACTGAAAACGTTAAAGTTACAGCCTTATTTACAAGACGCTACCCGTCATTCCCGTTCTAGGCCGCGTGGCGCAGGCGAACTGCGCCCACGCCCTATTCGACTTCTCTGATCCCGGAACCGCAGTCTGTCACTACGACCCCGTTTTTTGTGCCCGTTCTACCTACCGCGACCAGCCCAGAGAATGAGGATCTCCCGCGAGGTCCATGGTGCGCGCCACCACCGTCGCCGCGCCCCGTCTAGTTCAGCGCATTGCCGATGCCGATGATCGAGAAGGCGGCGTTGGACACGGTGTTCAGGAACTTCTGGAAATCCACCAGCGGCGCGTTGGAGACATACAAGACGTCGCGGTTACGGATCTGGAAATCCTGCGCCGCGAACAGGGCGGTGCCGTTGCTCATGTCGAGGCGATAGATCACCGGGATGCGACCATCCGCCGTCCGGCGTGCGGTCGCCGCAACCTCGGGGGCCAGTGCAGCGGGATCCTCCAGGCGGAAGATGAACACGCCGTGCACGCTGGCGCGATCGTCGCGCAGCCCGCCGATCCGTCCCAGCGCCTGCGCCAACGACAGGCCGCCACCCTCGAACGGCACTTCCGCATTCTGCGCCACCGCGCCCAGGGCAATGAAGCTGAACGGCTGGAACAGCGCGGTCACGACGTCGCCCGGCGCCAGCGTCACATTCTGCGCCGGCTCGGCGATGATCGTTTCCAGCGGCATGATCGCGGTCCGCCCACCCCGCGCGAGCTGCACCGTCATCTTGCCCACCGGCTGGCGCGTGCCGCCCGCCGCCGCGAGGGCATCGAGCAGCCGTTCCCCGCGCCCGGTCAGCGGCATCCGTCGGCTCGCCGCGACCTCGCCCAGAATCGTCACCGCGCGGCTGTCGTTCTGCACCACGCGCACCACCGCCTGCGGCGCGTGCGCCCGCCCGGCGAGCCCCGCGATGATCAGCCGCTCCACCTGCTGCGGCGTACGCCCGCGCACCGCCAGCTGGCCGACGAACGGGACCGAGATGGTGCCCTCCTCGCTGACCATCTGCTGCGGGATCGCCGCGCTCTGCGCCACCATCGGGTTGGCGGCGAGCCGCGGATCGACGCTGGTCGCGCCAAAGAGCACCGCCGGCGGCGCCTCCCATACGGCGACGTCCAGAATATCGCCGCTGCCGATCACCGTCGCGGTCGGCGGGGTCGATCCGAATACCTGCGCGAACCGCTGCGACTGTGTCGCCGCCCTCACGCGCTGGATCACATTGCTGTCGAGATCCATCACCTGGATATCGGCCGCGGCATAGCCTTCCTTATAGGCCCGCTTCACCGCGCCGGTGGACGGCCCCGACCCGCCGAACGCCGTGCACCCGGACAGCATCGCCAGCGTGATCGTGCCCGCGATCCATCGCCGCAGCCGGCGCGCGCCAGTGGGGTGCGCGGGCGTCAAATAGCGTGGCGTGTGCCGGGTCATCACAGGAACCTCTGATACAAGGCGGCAAGATGGTCGCGATAGATGGCGGGGCTGAAGCGGGCCGCCTGCTCCAGGCCGCGCCGCGACAGCTCGGCGCGCAGGTCGTCATCCGCATCCAGCGTGCGGATCGCCTGGCTGATCGCCGCCGTGTCATAGGGATCGATCATCAGCGCGGCATCGCCCGCCACTTCGGGCAGCGACGAGGTGTCGGAGCACAGCACCGGCGTCCCCAGCGACATCGCCTCCAGCACTGGCAGGCCGAACCCCTCGTACAGCGAGGGGAACAGGGCCGCCTTGGCGCCGCGGATCAGGCTCACCAGCAGGCTGAAGGGTGCATATTGCAGCTGGATCACCCGCTTGCGATGCAGGATCGAGCGGTCGGCGATCTGGAACCATTCCAGGCTCGCATTGTCGAGCAGGCGAAGCTCCTGCTCCGATTTCCACGCCTGCGCGCCCACCATCACCAGCGGCGTATCGACCTTGCTCGCCAGATAGGCCTCAAGCATCCGGCCGATGTTCTTCTTCGGCTCGATCGAGCCCCAGAACAGGAAATATTCCTTGAACCCGGTGCCGGTCGCCCCCTCCACCTCGCGCGCCACCTGCTCGTCGGATTTGTCCCGATACTTGGCCGGGATGTCGACCGACTGATAGGTGTTGGTGATCCGCTCCGGCGCGATCCCCGCCACCTCGATCAGGTCGCGGCGCGAACATTCCGACACGGTGACGAAGTGATCCGCCGTGCGATCAAGCTTCTTGAGGAGACTGAAATAGCGCCGTTTGTGGTCAAGCGTCGCATAGGGCAGCCGCAGCGGCACCAGGTCGTGCAGCGTGTAGATGTTGGTCGTCTTCTTGACGCGCAGCGGAATGGGATAGGTCCAGTGCACCAGGTCCGGCCGCACCGGCAGCCGCACGTTGGACACCTCCCCCCACAGCTTGAACGCGCTCTGCGAGCGCTTGAACACGTCGGTCGCATTGTAGAGCGTGTCATAATGCGGCATCCGCGCGCTATATTGCCGCGCGATGACCTTGCCGGTGATCGGCACCTCCGCCGCGACATGGCCAAGCGGGCCGAGCAGCGCGCGGTGGAACTGCTCGATGATCTCCAGCGACCGGTTGCGCTCCCCCACATTGCTGTCGAAGAACGCGATCTCGCGCATCAGTGGCTGGCGCGATGGCGCGGCGCGATTGCCGTAGAGCACCGACGTGCGATAGCCCAGATGCCCGATCTCATAGCTGAGGTTGCGCGCGTAAGTGGCGACACCGGTGCCCTTTTCCAGCCCCAGATTATAGCCGTCGATCAGGATGTTCTTCATTGGGCAACTACCATGATGGATGGGGCGGGCCGCTCATTGTTCGGGCCACTCATTGTTCGGGCGCTCATTGTTCGGCCATTCATTGTTCGGTTTGCGGCGCGACGAGGTGCTGCAACGCCGCCTGCGTCAGCGGCCAATCGGCAAAGCCGCCAAGGGTGATGAGCAGCGGCAGCGGCGCCTGTCCCGCGACGATGCCGTCGATCAATTGCTGACGAGTGTCATCGGACGCCTCGGACAGCGCGATGACGCACACGGTCCGCGCCCAGTCGGCGGCGTCGCTACCCGCCGCCGACCCCTCGGTGCCGCCACCGTGCGCCAGGTCGCGCGGGATCGTCCCATGCTCGCGGGCATGGCGCAGCCACGGCTCGTGCACGTCGCGCACGCGCTCATGGCTCAGCATGTCGAACAGCAGGTCGTCGAAGGTGGCGTGGCGACGCAGCAGCGCGACCACTTCGGTCTCCGGCGCCTCCTCATCCCACAACAAGCGCGCCAGCACCGCGATATCGGGTCCGCCCGGCACCTGGTTCTTCACCGGCCCCTTTACATAAGGGTGGACCGGCCATGCGGCGGGTTCGATCCCCTGCCGCGACAGCACGAAGGCGAGATGCTCGATCACGTCATGGACCGGCTCGCCGAACGCGCAGGCGGTGCGATAAGAGGCTTCCGCACGCTGGAAGTCACCATCCTCCTTGGCGACATGCGCATGCTGCACCCAATAGGACCGCTGATAGGGATGCAGCGCCAGCGCGGCGGCATAGCGCTCCTCCGCCTCGCCCCAGCGGCGTTCGTCGCGCAGCCAGTCGCCCTCGCGCACCAGCATCGTGAACCGCTCATCCTGCAACGCGCGATGCTGCGCCACTTCGATCAGCGCGCCGCGATCGGCGGTGGTCGAATGGTCGATCACGGGCGCGGCGATCAGGCCGATCCGCTCGCGGAACTCGCCGTAGGCCGTTTCGAAATCGTCATAGAGCGCCAGCTTGCCCTGATGCAGCAGCGCGAAACGATTGCAGTGATCGCGGACATAGCCCGCATCGTGAGAGATCAGCACCATCGCCCGGTCGCCGCGCTTGCCGAACAGCTCGTAATTGCAGCGATCATGGAAGCGCGCGTCGCCCACCGCGCCGATCTCCTCGATCAGGAAGCAGTCGAACTCGATGATCATGGAAATGGCGAACGCCAGCCGCGCGCGCATGCCTGAGGAATAGGTGCGCACCGGCTCGCGCAGATAGGGCCCAAGCTCGGAGAAATCCTCGACGAACGCCAGGTTGCGCGCGAAATCCTGGTCGTACACGCGGCTGATGAAGCGCACATTGTCGACCCCGGTCAGGTTCTGCTGGAACGCCCCGCCAAAGGCGAGCGGCCAGGATACCGACATGGTGCGCTCGATCCGCCCCGCCGTCTGCCGCTCGGCGCCGCTGATCAGCCGCACCATGGTCGACTTGCCGGCGCCGTTGCGTCCCAGGATGCCCAGCCGCTCGCCCATGCGTAGCTCCAGGTCGATGCCGTCGAGCACGACATTGTCGCCGAACCGCGTGCGATACACCTTCCGGACGCCGCTCAGCCGGATCATTCGGGCACCACCCGCGCCGCGACCCAGCGGGTCGCGACCAGCGCGACAAAGGTCAGCACCAGGCAGAATGGCAGGACGTAGCCCAGGTCATAATGGGCGTTCACCCGCGACCCGAAATAGCCTTCGCGCACGATCTCGGTGCCGTGGACCATCGGGATCAGCAGCACATATTTCTGCGCCACCTCCGGCAGCGCATCGACCAGGAACGCGGCGCCCGACAGCGGGAAGATCAGGTAGGACGCCGGGTGCCACAATTTGTCGACCAGCTCGCTCTCATGCGACAGCGCGCCCAGCGTGATCGCCAGCGCCGCGCCGAACCAGGCGATGATGAGCCAGCCGGCCGCCACTTCCAGCACATTCTCGGGCGGCTTCAGCCAGCCGAGCGCGATGAAGAACACGCTCAGCGTCGCGAACGAAATGGTCGCGCCGCCGAATTCCAGCAGGATCCGCGCGACATAGATGTCCAGCACGCGGATGTTGCGATGGTACATCAGCGACAGGTTGCTCCACAGCGCGCCGATGCACCGCCCCGGCATGTTGCGCCACAACAGCACGCTGGAATAGCCGGTCAGCGCGAAGGCGACGATCGGCAGGTCGCTGCCATGGACCGACTTGCTGGCCGTCCACAGCGCGGTCACGCCGGCGGTGAACATCATCGGCTCGACGAACAGCCACAGAAAACCGATGTTGTGCCGGCCGTAGCGGGTCAGCATCTCGCGCACCAGCAAGGCGCCCAGGATGCGGACCTGGACGCGCATGCTTTCGCGCAACGGGGGCGTGGCGGCCCGGTCCATCAGTCGCGATGCTCGCGCACGCCGACCAGCAACACCGACAGGATGCCCCAGGTGAGCAGGCCAAGCAGCAGGGTCGCGACAATCCCCCGCAGCCGCTTGGGCTCGACCGCATAATCCGGCAGGCTGGGCTCGGCGATCCGCTCGACATAGGCGCGCTTGCGCCGCGCCTCGGCGCGCGCATCCTGCAGCCCGATCAGCGCCGCGGCGAGCTGCTTGCCCGCCAGTTCCGAATCCAGCAGCAGCACCTGATAGCGCGCGGCCGTCGACGACAGCGAGCCGGAACCGCCGGCGATGCTGGCGGTCTGGGCCGCGATCTCGCGCTGCAACGAGGCCACCTGCGTGCGCAGGTACGGGATCTGCGTCGCCTGCGGGGTGTAGGTCTCCATCTGCTTCAGCTGGGTCTGCGCGGCGATCAGCTCGTCCTGCAGCTTGGACACCATCTGCAGCCGCGCGGCGGCCTGCTTCTCGGGATCGATGATGCGGGACCGGTTGCGATAATCGGCCAGCGCGATCGCCGCGTTGCGCGCACGCTGCTGCGCCTCGTCGACCTCGCGGTTGGCCAGCGCCAGCGCATCGCCGCGCGCCCGGTCCGACAGGCGGTTCACCAACGCTTCGGATCGCTCGAGCAGCCGTTCGTTGATCGCCTGCGCATCGGGCGCGGCAAAGGCGCGGACAGTCAGGTGGACGACCTGCGTGGTCGGCTCATCCTCCACCGTCACCTTGTCGAGGTAATAGCGATACAGCCGCTCGCGGTTCGGCTCCCGCAGCCCGCCGAAGCGGTCCAGCACGAAGATCCTGGCATCGCTCCACGCGCGGCTCAGCAGGTTGGCGCGGTTGGCGTCCGCGACGGCGCTGCGCGACTCGAGATACTCGATGACCGCATTGCTCTCCTCGCTCGCCCCGGTCAGCCCGCCGCTGCTCAGCACCTGCCCGAGCGACGTGACCGCCGCCTTGCTCGGGCTGCGCACGACGAAGCGCGATTCGGAAACATAGACGTCGCTGGCGAACAGCCCGAAGTAGAGGAACGCCCCAAGCGTCGGGATAACGACCGCGATCAGGAAAATCGGACCAAGGCGTCTCAGCCGTACCAGCAGGTTATTGGTCAATCTCGAACCCCCCGGTCGTTGTTGGCTAGGATCCGGATCGGCAGCCATGCATGGGTCGTTCGCCCCTCCTGGGCTGACCGATCATCGGGCAAGCAGCCACCTCCTTCCGCTCAAGCCACATCCTCGCACTCCCCGATCGGCGCGGCCGGGTGCGCGGCCTCCGCGTCATCCCCGCGCTCCAGCGTCGGCAGCCATTCATCGACGCGGTCGAAATGATCGCCCCATGTCGTCGGGCGGAACCGCCGAACCTGCATGATCTGGCGCCGATACCGCGGGCAATCGTCACCAAAACGGGCGATCACGGCCGCCCATGCCTCCACGTCATGCGGGTCGAGCAAACAGGGGATCCCCTTCCCCACCTCGTGGAAACACGGCAGGTCGCTGGCGATCACCGGCAGCCGCAGCCCCAGCGCCTCCGCCATCGGCAGTCCGTATCCTTCCGCCAGCGTCGGCATCAGCATGGCGCAGGCCCCCGCCATCAACCCTGCCAGTTCCTCGTCGGTGCAATGGTCGATCCGGACGACATGCTCGGCCAGGTCCGGATCGCGCGCCAGCATGTCGCGCACCTGTTCGGCGCCCCGCCCCCATTGCCCGACGATGACGAGCCGCGGCGCCGCCCGCCCCAGCCGCTGGCGGAGCCGCCGCCACACTTCGAGCAGCAGGACATGGTTCTTGCGCCCCTCGATCGTCCCCACGCACAGGAAATACCGCTCGGCATCCCCGTGCAGGCCGCGGCGCGTCTCGAACGTCGCCCCCGCCAGCGGTGCGACAAGCAGCGGTGGCGCCTTCAGCCGGCACTCACGCGCAAAGCGCAGCAAGTCCTCCGCCACCGCCTGGCTGCTCACGACGATACCAGCGCCATGCCGCAACGCATTGGCCACGCGGCCCAGATGCCGCCGGACCGCATGGGGGCGGCAAAGCTGCTTGTGGGTGATCGGGATCAGGTCATGGATCAGATACACCGGCCGCAATCCGTGCCGCCCGATCCAGCGCGTGTGCGACGGCAGGTCGAAATCGGTGTGGCCGACGTTGACATAGGTCGCGCCGGGCGGCGGCGCGCTCCCCGCCGCCAAGGCCCGCGGCGCAAACGCCGCGATGCGCGCCTGGAAGCCGCGGCGCCGATCGCGCAGCAGATCGAACAGGGCGTCCGTGTGCCGCCGATCCAGCACACGGATGAAGCCGCGGTGCTGGATCACGGCCGATGCCCGCCCGGCATAATGGTGGAGGTAGGCGTAGCAGACCCGGTCGATGCCGGTGGGCAACCGGCCGGTCCAGCAGCACGCAATCAACCGCGTCACATCCAGCAGCAGGGCCCGCCCCGCATCCGGCGGCGGCCGCGCTGCCGCCAGGGCGTGGCGCATGGCCGCGACAAGATGATCACCGGACGCCGCATCGCGCCGTTCCCAAGTCGCCGGACAATCGTCGTACACAGAAAGAAGTTGGTCAGGCTTCACGACCGTCCCCTCCCTGTGCTGAATGCCACGCGAGTGTATTGGTCGATATCGCAGCTTATACTTACTTCGGCCCAACCCCGATATACGCTTTTCGCTCGCAAACTGCCGTGGGCAACGTCGCGCCCTTCATCGCGCACCGTCGCCTCACGGCGGATTCGGTCCACCTGCCAAGTGTGAAACTCCCTTAGTTCTTCGGGGTTCGCGGGGGGATACATCCGCCGCATGACATGTCGCTTTCGCCCGCGCGTGCACGATCTGATGGTCAGCAGGCGGCGTCGGATCGTGCAGCGTCCTGGGCACAGCACCGGGCGGGCACTCCCCGGGCGCGCGCCACACGATCCACCCGGCAGCGACTCCTGATGTTCCGGCGCGACCTCGCCCTCGCTGGACACGGCGGGTGAACGCAGCTTGACGACGATCTGTATCGATTGCCGCTACATTGGCAGGCGCTACAGCGGCATCGCTGAGGTGCTGCGGGGGTTGATCGATCTGATGCCGCTCCGCGCGCCCGACCTCGACTTCCTGCTGCTGCGCAACCCGGCGCATCCCGGCCCGCTCAGCGCGGCCGCCAACGTCACCGAAGTCGTGGTGCCCCAGGCGGCGAACGGCCCCGCGAGCATGTGGTGGCTGCCGCGTCTCATCGACATGGCAGCGATTGACCTGTTCCACGCGCCGTCCAACATCATGCCGGCGCGGCTGACCGTCCCGTGCGTCACGACGGTGCACGACATCATGTGGCTGACCCATCCGGACTGGTGCCGCACCGGCCTGCGCGGCACGATCGACCGCCTGTTCTACGGCCACGGCATCCGGCGCGCGCTGCGATCCGCCGATGCGATCGTCGCGGTCAGCGAGGCGACCGCACGCGATATCGTCACGCATGATCCCTCCGCCGCGCCGCGGGTGCATATCGCCCGCTCCGGCGTCGCGTCACGCTTTCGCCCGGTCGCCCCGGACTGGGCCGCATTGGCGGCGCTCGGATTGCATCCGGATCGGCGCTTTGTTCTCACCACCGGCCAATATGCGCCGTACAAGAACCATGAAGGTGCGATTGCCGGTTTCGCGACCGCATTTCGCGACCGTACCGACATCGATCTCGTCATCGTGCAGCGCGCCGGCCCCGGCGTGCGGCGGCTGCACCGCCTGGCGGCAGAGCTGGGGATCGCGGACCGTGTGCACCTGCTCTCGGCGGTGTCGGAGGATGTCCTGCTGTCGCTCTATTCGGCCGCCAGTGCCTTTCTCCACCCATCGCTGTATGAAGGCTTCGGCAATCCCGTGGCGGAGGCGATGGCATGCGGCTGTCCGGTCATCACCAGCAATGTATCGGCCATGCCCGAGGTGGCGGGCGGCGCCGCTCGCCTGGTCGATCCGCGTGATCCGGCCGACATCGCGCACGCCCTGGTTGCGGTGGTCGATGACAGCCGGACGGCGGCCGACCTGCGCCGCGCCGGGCTGGCCCGCGCCGCCGAGCTGAGCTGGGAAAGCGCGGCGACGACCATGATCGGCATTTACCGTCAGACCGTGTCGCGATGATGGAAGATCGAGTACCCGTGAACCAAGCAGACAGCCTGTCCGTGATCGACATCGTCTTCCGCAGCGCGGCCGCTGCCGAATACCGCGTGGCCGGCATTCCCGCTGCGGCGCGCGCGGCGCGCGGCGTGGCGGAGGCTTTTGCCGGCGAGGATATCCGCTGCATCATCACCGCCGAAGGATCGTGGACGCCCGGCGCCGCCTGCCGCGCCGAATGCCGGCGTCTTGCCCTGGGCCTGCACCTCGTGCTCGGCGGATCGCCCGCCCCCGGCGCGCTCCGCGTCGATGGCGAGGCGCTGGTCGCCGCCCTGGCAGATCTCGCCCCCGGCGGGGATGTTGCCGCCGCCGTCCAGTCGGCCCTCGCCCCGGTCACCTGGGGCGCTGAGGATCCCGCGCTCGCGCTGCGCCACGCCAGCCGGACGATCATCGCCGGCACCGGCAAGACGACGGACGGCATCGTCTCGCGCTACCTCAATCGTCCCATCTCGCAGCGGATTACCCGCACCCTGCTGCGATGCCCGGGCATCACCCCGTTTCACGCAACCCTGGGCACCGCAACGCTGGGGCTGGCAATGATCCTTTCGCTGCTGCTCGGCGGGCATCCGGGGCTGATCCTGGGCGCGATCCTCTTCCAGGCGGCCTCGATCTTCGACGGCGTCGATGGGGAAATGGCGCGCGCGACGTGGCGCACGTCGGATCGCGGCGCCATGCTCGACAGCCTCGTCGACGCGCTGACCAACCTCGCCTTCGTGACCGGCGTGACGGTCAATCTGGCGCTGAGCGGCGATGTGTCCGCCAGCCTCGCCGGCGCGGCCGGGCTGGTCATGCTGGCCAGCGGCCTGTTCCTGATTGGGCGGCGGGCCAAGGCATCGGGCCAGCCGGTCAATTTCGACGTCATCAAGGGGCATGTCGGCAAGCGGCGGTCCGCCGTCATGCAGTGGCTGATCTGGCTCACCATGCGCGATTTCTTTGCCGCCGTGGCCGCGCTGCTGATCATCCTTGGCCTGACGCGTCTCGCCTTGTTCGCCTTTGCCATCGTCGCCGCGGGCTGGCTGGTGGTGACCGTCACCGTCCTGGTGCGCACCAGCCGCCGCCATGCAGCGGCGGCAAAGCATCCCGACGGCGCATTGCGCGGGGGCTATTCGCTTTGACGGCGACCGGGCCGTCAGCCCCCGATCTCGCCGCCACGCTGAGCGATCCCGAATGGCGCAGCCTGCATGATTTCCTGACCGGCCTTGCCGATGAAACCGCACGGCTGGTGGTCCCCGCACCGCTTCACCACGCCTTTCCTGGCGCCATCTGCCCGCAGGACATGGCCGATCCGATCGCGCAGGGGTTTGCGGCGATCGCGATCCACAAGGGCGACTACACCTCGATCCCCGCGGATAGCCTCTACCCGCTGCTGATCCTGTACCGCCCCGTCTTCGCCAATGCGGTGTTCATCGTCCTCGCGCCGTCCGATCGCGCCGGGCCCGCGGCAGACCGGGCGCACACCGGCGCGTTGACCGCGATGATGGCCTGGGCCCGCACCCATGCCTCACCGGCGCTGGTCGCCGCCACCACCACGCCGCACGCCGAACTGTCCGCCGATGAGGCGCTGACGGCGATGGCGCGGCTGATTGCGCGCGATCTGGTGCAGCAGGTCAGCGACGACAGCGGCCTCGTCGCCGTCGCCGAAACCGCGCTGCCTTTTGCCGGCACGCGCTGGTTCTGGGGCGACGACGCGGGCAAGGTGGCCGAGTTGTTCTGCCTCCCCACGCTGGCCGCGGAGCAGCCCGACCTTGCCTCGCGCCTCATCGATCTGGTGATGGCATTGTCCCCGGCAGGCCTCATCCACCGCCGCATCGGCCCCGCCGACCTGCGCGTGGAATCGGACGATCCGCACGATCTCAAGGTGGCGACGCCCTTTACGATCACCTTTGGCGACCTCTCGCGCGGCCGCATCCAGCAGGCGATCCGCTTCAACGACGGGCGCACCCGCCCGATCGTCTGCTTCGTCCCCGCCACGCTGACCGCCAGCTGGCGCGGCCGGCCGGTCACCTGCGACCTCGCCGCCGCCATCTTCGCGCAGGAGGTGAAGCACGACGGCGACCGCGTGATGCTGCGCCATGTCAGCACCATTCGCGATCCCGGCGACGTCACTCGCGAACTTGCCACCGTGACCTGTACCTACTCGCTCGCGGCAGACCGCAGCACCATTGGGTTCGAACTCGCCGTCCGGCCGGCGCGCTTCGTGACCCTGAAGGACATCGCCGTCACCCCGGGGCTGGGCGATCTCGACCAGCTCGGGCATTTCGACACGCTCACCACGCTCGGCAGCACGTCCCGGGCGCACATCGCTCCCGCGCTTGGTTCCCTGCCGCTGTCGGCCGCCGCCATGCCCTATCTGTGCCTGTGGGAAAGCCGCAGCCTGCCCGGCCATGCCGTGGGCGTGCACATGGCGCCCGCCGACGCCGCGACGGAGCTCTCAGCCGTCACCAACGACGAGCAACTGACCGGCCTCCGCCTTCACTATCGCGGCCGCGCCGCCACGCGCCGCACGCCCTTCGTGGTACGCGACACGCGGCTCGTGACGACCGGCGGCTATTATGACCGGGCGGCCGAGTATCGCGATCTGATCCACGACGCCGGCGACGGCGGCTGGTGTCGCGATCCCAGCATGTCCTACGATACGGGGGTGGAGCTGAACGCGGTCGCCACCTGGCTCTTCTTCGGCAGCACCGGCGCCTACGGCGCGGTGCCGCCCGATCGCATGACGACGCTGCGCGCCTGGTACGACCGGCACCTGTCGCTCTACCGCGATCACCTGCGCCCCGACGATCCGAACGTTCACGAACGGATTTTCGTGCGCGGCCTCGCCTTCGTCATCCTCTCGCTCGACACGATCGCCCGCGTCCATCCCGACGCCGGCTATGACCGCCTTGCCGACCGGCTGACGAACCTGCTCCTTGACACACAGACCCCGGTCGCCGGTGATCCGGACGCCGCCGTATTCGGCGGCGGCCTTCCCGACGCGCCCTGGCGGCCGGAGCTCGACAGCCAATGCGCCGCCTTGCTCGCGCTCGGCCGCCGCGCCTGCACCGAGCCGCCGAGCACCGCCCTCGCCGCCGCCATCGCGGCCGGCGTGACCGCGCTGCGCATCGCCACCCCGACCAGCTCCAGCTACGGCAACGACCCGCTCGATCATCCCACGATCGTCATCAGCCGGAGCATGGACGACGACGATCTCGTCGACACCGGCTTCTGGACCTACAAGCTCGGTCTGGCGCTGCGGGCGTTCCACCTGATCGACCATGCCGCCACCACCGGCCGCCTCGCTCTTCCCGACGCCATCCGCGCCCATCTGCAACAGCTCGCCGCCACCGCCACCCAGGCGTTGCTGCGTGCCGCCGACTATCGCGACGGCCTGATCGAGGTGCGCACCTCGTTCAACGCCGGGGAGACCAATTCGGAAACCCAGCCCTGGGCGGCGCTCGGCCTCGTCCCGCATCTCGACCGCGCCCTGCTCGATATCCCCGCGGGTGAGGCGCTTCCCCTGAGCATCGCGATCACCCCAAAGGCGTAACGCGCACGATCAGCGAGCCGGCGCGGTGGCGATACTCGAACGGCCGCGCGCAATATGCTAGCGCTCGGCCGAAGGTTTCAGGCGGGGCAAACTGGATGCATCTTTCCTTTCACGGCACGGCCATTGCTGGTCCAGTGACCAGGGCGCCGCGTTGACCACCCACCTTTCCCACCAGGCCATGGCGGCGCCGCTTCATGATCGGGATCAACCTCGCCCTTCGTCGGTTGATCCCCACCCGAACTTCCCGGAAGGAATGGTTACGCTCTCCTCCCTGCCCGAACTCGACGAGCTTGAACGCGCCCGCGTGATGGAGCTCTATGACCTCGCCGGCGCGCGCGACGAAGGCCTGCTGGACGATCTCACCGCCTTCGCGGCCGAGCTGTGCCAGGCGCCCATCGCGCTGGTCAGCCTGGTTGAGCAGCAGGACCAGTTCTTCCTGTCGCGCGTCGGCCTCGACGTCGACGGCACGCCGCGCTCGCAATCCTTCTGCGCCCACGCGATGCACGGCCATGCCGTGATGGAGGTCGTCGACGCGACGCAGGACGGGCGCTTCCGCGACAATCCGCTCGTCACCGGCGATCCGTTCATCCGCTTCTACGCCGGCGCCCCGCTCGTCTCGCGAGAGGGGACGCCGCTCGGCGCGGTGTGCGTGATCGACACGTCGCCGCGCGCGCCGCTCAACGACTTCCAGCGCCGCGGCCTCGAAATCCTTGCCACTGCCACCATCTCCCGGCTGGAGGCCCGCCGCGTTGCGCGCGAACAGCGAGAGCAGCGCGCCGCGCTCGCCGACAGCGAGGAACGCTTCCGCACGCTCGCCGACACCATGCCGCAGATGGTCTGGTCGACGCTGCCCGACGGCTATCACGATTATTACAACGCACGCTGGTATGAATTCACCGGCGCGCCGGCCGGCACCACCGATGGCGAGGGCTGGAACGACATGTTCCACCCCGACGATCAGGCCCGCGCGTGGCAGGTGTGGCAGCACAGCCTTGCCACTGGCGACGCCTATCAGATCGAATATCGCCTGCGCCATTTCGACGGCACCTATCGCTGGGTGCTCGGCCGGGCGCTGCCGATCCGCGATTCAAAGGGGCGGATCACCCGCTGGTTCGGCACCTGCACCGACATTCACGAGCAGAAACTTGCGCTCGAAGAGCGTGAGGTGATCAGCCAGGAACTGTCGCACCGCATCAAGAACATCTTCGCCGTGATCGGCGGGCTGATCCAGGTCGCCGCGCGCGCCCATCCCGAACTGGTGCCGCTCGCCGCGGACCTGCGCGCGCGCATCGCGGCGCTCGGCAAGGCGCATGATTTCGTCCGTCCGCACAGCCCGCATTCGCGCCCCTCGGCGCATCAGGACAGCCTGCGCGGCCTGCTGGAGCAATTGTTCGCCCCCTATCAGGCGCATCCCGGCGAGCGGCTGGTCATCAGCGGCGCCGATATCGCAGTCGACGATCGCGCGGCCACGCCGCTGGCGTTGCTGTTCCACGAGCTTGCCACCAACGCGAGCAAATATGGCGCGCTCTCGGTCGCCGGCGGCCGCGTGTGGATCGCGATCAGCCGCGATGAAGCGACGGCGCGGATCGTCTGGCGCGAAGAGGGCGGCCCCGGCATCGACGCAAGCGCGATCGCCGCGGGCTTCGGCACCCAGCTGATTGAATTGAGCGCGGTGCGCCAGCTCGGCGGCGCGGTCACGCGCGATTGGCGGCCGACGGGCCTAGAACTGGTGATGGAGGCGCCGGTCGCCTCGTTCAGCCGGTCCGGCTGATCCGGATCACTTCGTCGTCGGCCGGTTCGCCGATCCCGCTCGCCAGCGCTGCCGCGGCCAGGATCGCGCGGTCGCTGAACGGCTTGCGTACATAGCCCAATGCCTCTGACGGGATGCCGATCTGCGCCGGATTGGCGGTGACGAACACCACCTTCACGCCATAATCGCGCGCGATCCGCTCGGCGATCTGCGGCCCGGTCGGCCCGTCGCGCAGGTTGATGTCGACGAAGGCGATCTCGCATTCCGGCGCGGCGGCCAGTGCCTGGTCGCTGTCGGCGGCGATCCCGGCCACCTTGTAGCCGGCATCAGTCAATATCCGCTCGAGGTCGAGCGCCACGAAAATCTCGTCTTCAATGATGAGTGCAGTCTTGGGCATGATTGGATTGCGCAACACAGATTAAGGGTGTTTCGTTCCCCGCAGCAGGAATATCGCATGTTCTGCCAGGATATTTGCTGCGGCAGATGTTGTTTTCTTGTCACCCGACAGAAACCAGGCGCCCTCTACAGCGATGCCCTGTTCTTTCAGATGCGCTCGAAAATCATCTACGGTCAGATGATGAATGTTCGGTGTATCGTACCAGCGTTCGGGCAGCAGCCGGGTCACCGGCATCCGCCCGCCCCACAGTAGCGACAGCCGCACGCGCCAGTGCGCGAAATTGGGAAAGCTGACAAAGGCGTGGCGGCCGATGCGCAACAGGTGGCGCAGCACCACGTCGGGCGCGCGGCACGTCTGCAGCGTCTGGCTCAGAATGGCGTAATCGAAACTCGCATCGGGGTAACCGGCGAGGTCGACGTCGGCATCCCCCTGGATCACGCTCAGCCCGCGCCCCACCGCCGCCGCGACATTGCCGGGGTCAAGCTCCAGCCCGCGCGCGTCCGCCTGCTTGCCATCGCGCAGCGCCGCCATCAGCGCCCCGTCGCCGCATCCGACGTCCAGCACGCGGCTGCCCGGCGCGACATGGTCGGCGATGATCGCCAGGTCGGCGCGCAGATTGCCTGCGCCCGGCGTCATGCGCCCGTCCCCATGAACCCGGCGACGACGCGGTTCATCTCGGGCGAATCGAGCAGGAAGGCGTCATGGCCATAGGGGCTCGACAGCTCGACGAAGCTGACCGGCGCCCCGGCCGCGTTCAGCGCATGGACGATGCTGCGCGACTCGCGCGTCGGATACAGCCAGTCGGTATCGAAACTGATCAGTGCGAAGCGGGCGCGCGTCTGGCGGAATGCATTGGCCAGCAGCCCGCCATGCTCCTCCGCCAGGTCGAAATAATCCATCGCGCGGGTGATATAGAGGTACGAATTGGCGTCGAACCGATCGACAAAGGCAATGCCCTGGTACCGCAGGTAGCTCTCGACCTGGAAATCGGCGTCGAAGCCGAACGTCTTGGCCTCCCTCGCCTGCAGCTTGCGACCGAATTTCTCGGTCAGCCCGGCCTCCGACAGATAGGTGATGTGCGCTGCCATCCGCGCCACCGCCAGCCCCGCGGCGGGCGCCGAATGGCCGTAATAATCGCCCCCGCGCCAATTGGGATCGGCCATCACCGCCTGCCGGCCGACCTCGTGGAACGCGATGTTCTGCGCCGAATGCCGCGCGGCCGAGGCGATGATCACCGCCGCCTCGACCCGATCGGGGAAGGTCGCGGGCCAGCTCAGCGCCTGCATCCCGCCCATCGACCCGCCGATCACCGCCTTCAGCCGCCCGATGCCCAGATGGTCGAGCAGCATCGCCTGCGCGCGCACCATGTCGCGGATCGTGATGACCGGGAAACTCATCGCGAACGGCGTGCCCGTCGCCGGGTTGATCGTCGCCGGCCCGGACGAACCCATGCAGCTGCCCAGCACGTTGGCGCACACGACGAAGAAACGGTCGGTGTCGACAGGGCGACCCGGCCCCACCATCTGAGTCCACCAGCCGGGCTTGCCGGTGCGCGGATTGGCGCCGGCAACATGCTGGTCCATCGTGAGCGCGTGGCAGATCAGCACCGCATTGCCGCCATCTGGCGCCAGCTTGCCATAGGTCTCATAGGCGATCTCGACCGGCGTGAGCTGGCCCCCACCGTCAAGCGGCAGCGGGCCGGGCAGGATCACGTGGCGCTGGAGACCGAAACGCTGGTCGTCGGCGGACATGCTGTGCGCGCTAGCATTGTGCGCGGCGCAAGCAAACCATTCGTGTACCGAACATTCGGTGCCGCGTTGCTTGCGCCGAAATGCCGCCGCCACATTGCCAAGCTGCGCCGCCCCCCGCTACACGCCCGCGCCATGAACGGACCCGCTCCCAAGCCATGGATCATGCAGATCGCGCCCTATGTTCCCGGTCGCTCGACGACCGAGGATGGGCGCAAGGTCGCGAAGCTTTCCTCCAACGAAAACCCGCTCGGCACCAGCCCGCTGGCGCGTGAGGCATTCGCCACCGCGGCGACCAGCCTGGAACGCTATCCCGATGCCGGCGCCGCCGATCTGCGCGAGGCGCTGGCCGCCAAGCACGGGCTCGATCCCGCGCGGATCATCTACGGCAATGGCTCGGACGAGGTGCTTCACCTTGCCGCCGGCGCCTTCGCCGGGCCGGGTGACGAGGTGATCTACGTCAATTACGGCTTCGCGGTATACCCGATCGCGACCCGCCGTACCGGCGCGACGCCGGTGATCGCCCCGGACAAGGATTATGCGACCGACGTCGACGCGATCCTCGCCGCCGTCACCGATCGCACCACGATGGTATTCGTCGCCAATCCCAACAATCCGACCGGCACCTATGCGCCGCGCAGCGAGATCGAGCGGCTGCACGCTGGCCTGCGCGACGACATCCTGCTCGTCCTCGACCATGCCTATGCCGAATATATCGACGGCGCGGACGATGATGGCGCGATGGCGCTGGCGGAACGTGCCTCGAACGTTCTGGTCACGCGCACCTTCTCGAAGATGTACGGCCTCGCCGCCGAACGCATCGGCTGGGGCTATGGCGCCGCGCCGCTGATCGAGGCGATGCACCGCATCCGCCTGCCCTTCTCGATCACCATCGCCGGTCAGTCGGCGGCGATCGCCGCGCTCGGCGACACCGATTTCGTCGCCAACGCCGCCGCCCACAATGCGAAGTGGCGGGCATGGTTCTCGGACGAAATCGCGAAGCTCGGCAATGCCGGCCTTCGCGCCATCCCCAGCCAGGCCAATTTCGTGCTGGTGGTGTTCGAGGGCGATCTGACCGCGGAGACCGCGTACAAGGGGCTGATGGACGCCGGCTATATCGTCCGCTGGCTCCCCGGCCAGGGTCTCCCCCACGGCCTGCGCATCACCATCGGCACCGAGGATGAAACCCGCGGCGTCATCGCGGCGCTGCGCACGCTCGCCGGCGCCGAATGATCACTCTCCCGTTCCTCGCGGCCCGCGCGGCCTGACCCAAGGTGGCATGATGCTTCCCTTCGCACGCGTTACCATCATCGGCCTCGGCCTGATCGGTTCCTCCGTCGCGCGTGCGGTGCGTCATTATATGCCCACCGTCGCGCTCGTCGGGCATGATGCCGATCCCGACGTGCGCCGCCGTGCCGACGCGCTCGGGATCGTCGATGACGTGACCGACACGATCGGCGCCGCGGTGACCGACGCCGATCTCGTCATCCTGTGCGTCCCCGTCGGTGCGATGGGCGCGGCGGCGGCGGAAATGGCGGCCGATCTCCCTGCCGACGCGATCGTCAGCGACGTCGGCAGCTGCAAGGCAGAGGTCGTTCGCGCGCTGCGCGACGCGCTGCCCAACGCCACGATCGTTCCCGCACATCCCGTCGCGGGCACCGAACAGAGCGGGCCGGAGGCGGGCTTCGCCACCTTGTTCCGCGGCCGCTGGTGCATCGTCACCCCGCTCCCCGATGGCGATCCCGCCGCGACCGAGCGGGTCGCCGAATTCTGGCGCCGGCTCGGCAGCACGGTCGAGATCATGGCCCCGGACCATCACGATCGCGTGCTGGCGGTGACCAGCCACCTGCCGCACCTCATCGCCTATACGATCGTCGGCACCGCCAACGATCTGGCGGAGGTCACCCAGTCGGAAGTGATCAAGTTTTCCGCCGGCGGCTTTCGCGACTTCACCCGCATCGCCGCGTCCGATCCGACGATGTGGCGCGACGTGTTCCTCGCCAACAAGGACGCGGTGCTCGAAATGCTGCAACGCTTCAGCGAGGATCTGTCGCACCTTCAGCGCGCGATCCGCTGGGACGATGGCGACACCTTGTTCGACCTGTTTTCGCGCACCCGCACGATCCGCCGCTCGATCGTCGATCAGGGGCAGGATGATGCCGCCGCGGACTTTGGCCGCAAGCACGACTGACGCGGCCAAAATTCGCCGGAGGGCGGCCGCTCACCGCCGCTTTGAGGCCATTCGCACCCGCCCGGCGGCCGCGCTTACCCCTGCGCGCCGGGCTCCAGCGCATTGATCGCCTGCCACACGCGCTGCTCGATTTCCTTGCGCGGTAGCCCCGCCGGGATCGGCGTTCCAACGCGGATCGTCACCACCCCCGGCCGCTTCGGCCCCTTCTTCGGCATGAACCGCCCACTGTCGAGCGCGATCGGCACCACCGGCAGGTTCACCGCCTTGTACAGCCCGGCAAAGCCCGACCGCAGCGGCGGCGATTCCCCCGGCGTCACGCGCGTTCCCTCAGGGTAAACGATCACCGACCGCCCCTGCGCGCGCAGCTCCTTGCCCTCCGCCATCAACCGCCGCAGCGCCTTCGCCGACGCCTCGCGATCGACCGACATGGACCCGTACAGCTTGGTCGCCCAACCCCATAAAGGGATACGGCTCAGCTCACGCTTCAGCACCATCGCCGGCCCGCCCAGGATCAGCTGCAGCTCGGTCGTCTCGTACATCGACTGGTGCTTGGCCGCGAACAGGAACTGACCCTCGGGGATCTCCCCCTCGACCCGCGTCGTCACGCCCAGGAACACGCGTGCCGCCCAGCGGTTCAGCCGCGCCCAGCGATGCGCGTGATGGACTGTCGCCTTCTGCCCGAACGGTGCCACCAGCGGCACGGCCAGCACGATCAGCACCGACCCGCTGTAAAAGACGATCTGATACAGGATCGTGCGTAACCAGTTCATATCCCGTCAATTCCTGCCCACAAGGCGATCCGCCGCAGGATCAGCTTGTTGTATTCGTTGACCAGCCGGCCCAGCGGCTGTTCGGCACGCACGCCGTCGCGATGGATCGTGACGTCGCCGTCCAGCGCCGCACCCAGCTCCATCCGGGCGCGGGCCATATGCCAGTCCGACGTCACCAGCCGCACCGACTTATAGCCATGCTCCCGCATCCAGCGCGCGGTCTCCTCGGCATTGGACCTGGTGTCCACCGCCTCCCGGCCCAGGTCGACGCAGCAGGCGATCGCCCGCTCATGCCCGTTCGCGGCGATCAGGTCCGCCTTGCGCAGCCCGGTGGCGACACCCGTCACCAGCATCCGCTTCGCGCGCCCCTCGTCGATCATCTGCAGCCCCCGGGGGATGCGCCCCGGCCCGCCGGTCGGCACGACGATGGCGTCGGTGGTCAACGAGGGCTCGGCCGGTTCGGCCAGCCTCAGCATGAACACCGCGAAGCCCAGCGCCCAAGCGACCGCCAGCAATCCGACGAACCGCGAAATCACAGGACGCGCTCCAGCGTGCGGGTGATCGCCAGCCGCGCCGCCAGCGCGGCCAGCAGGACAAAGGCAACCGGCAGCAGCGCCAGCGTCGCCCAGCCCAGCGGCCCCAGTGTCGCCTGCCCCAGCAACTCGGACCCAAGCCCCGCGGCCTGCGCGCTGATCAGCAGCAGCATCGCGAGCGCCGCCACCCCGCCGATCACCGCGCCAATCGCCGCATCACGCGCGATCCGCCGCTGGAACAGCCGCGCGACCTGCACATCGGTCGACCCCAGCATGTGCATGATCTCGATTGTCTGGCGATGCGCCTCCAGCCCCGCGCGCGCCGCGAGCACCACCACCGCAGCGGTCGCACCCGCGAGCAGGATCACCAGCACCGCCGCGATCAGCACGATCAGGTCGAGGAAATCCGCCACCGGCGTCATCCATGCCTCATGCGTATCGACCCGCGCCGCCGGCGCGATCTTCGTCACCGCCGCACGCACCCGGTCGAGCGCCCCCGGTTCGCCGCTCGCCAGTTCCAGGTCGATCATCGTCGGCACCGGCAGGTCGGGATCAGCGCCCGCGTCCCCCAGCCACGGGCGCAGCAACGCGGCCAGTTCGCCGCGGTCCACCGGCGTCGCTGCGCGCACGTCGTCCAGCCGGCGAAGCGCGCCCAGGACCCGGTCCGCCTCCGCCTGGCGACGTGCCGGGTCGCCGGTCACGATCTGCACCGTCGCGCGCCCGGCGAGCTGGTTCTCGAGCCCGCTCGCGGCATTGCGCGTGGCCAGCCCCAGCGCCGCGCCCAGCACCGTCAGGAACAGCATGATGGCGATGATCCACACCATCGCCCGCACCCCGCGCGCTTCGTCCAGGACGCGCCGGGTCCGCTCGCCGCCCCCGCTCATGGCAGTTCTCGCGCCGGTGGGTGACGCAACGTCCCCGTGGGATCCTGCAGTCGGCCTTTCACCAGCCGCATCATCTGCGCGCCGGGCACCCGGTGCATCAGGTGCAAGTCGTGGGTGGCCACCACCACCGTCGTGCCCAGCCGATTGAGCGAATCGAACAGCAGCAGCAATCGCTCCGCCATTTCCGGGTCGACGTTGCCCGTCGGCTCGTCGGCCACCAGCATTTCCGGGCGCCCGATCACCGCCCGCGCGATGGCGACACGCTGTTGCTCGCCGCCCGACAGCGTCGCCGGTTTCGCGTCGGCGCGCTCCGCCAACCCGACCCAGGCGAGCATCTCGCTCACCGGCTCTGCGATCTCGGCTTCCGGCATCCCTGCAATCCTGAGCGGCAGCGCGACATTATCCGCCGCCGACAGATGGGGCACCAGCCGAAAGTCCTGAAAGACAACGCCAATCCGCCGGCGAAAGCCCGGCAGGCGGCTGCGCGGCATGGTCACGGCATCCTCACCAAACAGGCGAATGACGCCCCGGCTGGGGCGCTGCGCGAGGTACAGCAAACGCAGCAGCGATGTCTTGCCCGCGCCGCTCGCGCCCGTCAGGAAATAGAAGGAACCGGCGGCCAGCGCGAAACTGACGTCGCAAAGCGTTTCAGGCTCTTGCCCGTAGCGCAGCCCCACATTCTCGAACTGCACGATATTCGCCATTGCGGCGCTGCTTGTCCCTTGAACCACCGATGTCTTGCACGCGCCATCGCACGATGCAGCCTTCCGCTTCAACCTCCGCTTGCAAGCGGGGCGCAGGGCGTGTTTAGATTCGCGATGGCTTCAGCCCTTCTGTCCTACGCCGGTAACGACGCGCGATGATCCTCGAATGTCCCGAATGCCGCACCCGGTATCTGGTGCCCGACACATCGATCGGCCCGGAGGGTCGCACGGTGCGCTGCGCCAATTGCCGCCACAGCTGGCACCAGGCGCCTGACGCGCGTGCGATCGAGGCGCTTGCCGCCGGCCCGCAGATGGCGACCGTCGCTGCCGACGCACCAGCATCCGATCCACCGCCCGCGCAGCGGGCAACGGAGGCGCCAGCCACGCCCTCTTCGGCGACGTCCAACAACACGCCCCCTGCAGTTGCTGCCCCCCCTGCAGTCGCTTCGCCGCCTGCCACCGCTGCGCCGACTTCCTTTGCATCCGCGCTCGCCGCGGCCGTGTCGCCGCCGGCAGCCAACGGCGCCGTCCCGCCTCCCGGCAGCCGCCCGCGGATCAACCCGGCGCGCCGCTGGACCATTGCGGCGGTGCTCGCTGCGCTGCTGATGCTGGTCGCGGTCGGGGCCATCCTGTGGACCAGCGCGCCGGGCCTCGCCTCTCAGCTCGGGCTCAATTTCGGGCCGGAGGAAACGCCGCTGCGGCTGATCGACAATCCGATCGAGCGGCGGGAGATCAGCAACGGCAGCGAATTGTTCGCGGTCAGCGGCAAGGTGCTGAACCCGTCGAACGAGCGGCAGCGCGTTCCCGACATTCGCGCCGACCTGCGTGATGACCAGAACCGGATCGTCTACACCTGGACGATCATCCCGCAGCAGCGCACGCTGGCGCCCAAGAGCGCGATCGATTTCAACTCGGCCAAGCTCGACGTGCCGGCCAGCTCCAAGAAGCTGGAACTCAGCTTCGTCGGCGAAGGCGACAGCTGATTGCCGGGCCGCGATCCACGGCCCCGGGGCCTGCGGATCGCGGCGTATTATTTTTCCGCACAAACTTACGATTTGGGCCTTCGGACCCATTGCCAGCCCCAACAAGCCTTGCTAGTGGCCCGCTCCTGCCAGCCGCCGGGCCAGCCCGGTGGACATCACGTGCGGTCGTGGCGGAACTGGTAGACGCGCAACGTTGAGGTCGTTGTGTCCGAAAGGACGTGGAAGTTCGAGTCTTCTCGACCGCACCATTGATTATCGGCGGGGTTACGAAACACTCTCTTGAGTGCCCCGCCGCTACTCCTGCCGGCTGATCATGACCCTGCCCTTCCGCACCGCCGCGCTGTATCAATTTGCCCGCTTCGACGATCCCGCTGCCTTGCGCGATGACATTGAGGCGTGCTGCCGCGCGAACGGCGTGCAGGGAACGCTGCTGCTGGCGCATGAGGGGATCAACGGGACGATCGCGGGCTCGCCCGCGGCAATCGACGCCGTGGTCGCGCACCTGCGCACCCTGCCTGGCTGTGCCGACCTCGCCGTCAAATACGCCTGGGCCCCGACCGAGCCCTTCCATCGGCTGAAGGTGCGCCTGAAGCGAGAGATTGTCACCATGGGGCAGCCGGATCTCGATCCGCTGACCGATGTCGGCACCTATGTCGCGCCCGAGGAGTGGGACGCCCTGATCAACCGCCCTGACACGGTGGTGATCGACACGCGCAACGATTACGAAGTCGCGATCGGCACCTTCCCCGGCGCGATCAACCCCGAGACACGCAGCTTCCGCGACTTCCCGGCCTGGTTCCGCGCCAATCGCGACCAGCTGACCGCCGGCAAGAAGAAGGTGGCGATGTTCTGCACCGGCGGGATACGCTGTGAGAAATCCACCGCCTTCCTGAAGGCGGAGGGGATCGAGGAGGTCTATCACCTTCAGGGCGGCATCCTGAACTATCTGGAAAAGATGCCGGCAGATCAGGTCTCGTGGAAGGGCGAATGCTTCGTCTTTGACGAGCGTGTCGCGGTGACGCCCGACCTGGCCCCTGGCACGCACGTGCTGTGCCGCGCCTGCCGCCGCCCGGTCAGCCCCGAGGACCGCCAGTCGCCGCTGTATGAGGAGGGCATCAGCTGCCCCGCGTGTCACGCCGACCTCGACGACGACAAGCGCGCCCGCCTCGCCGAGCGTCACCGGCAGGAGGAACTCGCCCGCAAGCGTGGTGAGCGGCACGTCGGCGCCCGGATGGACAAGGACTGACCGCGCCCCTCTCCTAGGACAGGCGCAAACCTGCCAGTCCCAAGCCAAACGAAAACGGGCGCCGACATCGTCGGCGCCCGTTCGTGCATCAGGATGCGGGTAAGCGCCGCGATCAGGCCGCGCGGCGGGCGAAGTCCTTGTTGATCGCCAGCGCTCCCAGCGTGCAGATCGCGCCCGACAGCAGGTAGAGGCCCACCGACCACAGGCCGAAGCGGCTGGCGAGGAACAGCGCCACCAGCGGCGCGAAGCCGGCGCCGATCACCCAGGCCGCATTGGCGACGATCGCCGCGCCCGTGTACCGCGATTCGGGCGGGAAGTTGCTGTTCACCGCGCCCGACGACTGGCCAAACGCCAGGCCGAGCAGCGCGAAACCGCCAATCATGTAGATCGTCTCACCCACCTGGCCCCCGTCCAGCAGGCGCGGGGCGAAGCCGCTGTACACCGCGATCAGCGCGGCCGAGACGCCCAGCACCGCGCGCCGGCCGACCCGGTCGGCAATCACGCCCGAGGCCAGGATGGCGAGGACGCAGACCACCGCGCCGAGCGCCTCGATGCCCAGGAAGCGCACCGGGTCCTCGCCCACTTCCAGCGTCACCCACGACAGCGGGAAGACGGTGACAAGGTGGAACAGCGCGAAGCTCGCCAGCGGGGCGAAGGCGCCAAGGATGATCGTGCGGCGCTCGCGGAACATGGTGGCGAACGCCGGCGACGGCTGCAGCTCCCGGCTTTCGAACAGGCGCTCGAACTCGGGCGTCGCGACGAGGCGCAGGCGGGCGAACAGCGCCACGACGTTGATCGCCAGCACCACGAAGAACGGGTAGCGCCAGCCCCAGCTGATAAAGTCCTCCGGCGACAGGATCGCGAGGAAATAGGCAAACAGGCAGGAGGCGACGAGCAGGCCGAGCGGCGCGCCCAGCTGCGGGATCATCGCGTACCAGCCGCGCTTTTCCTCCGGCGCATTGAGCGACAGCAGCGACGGCAAACCGTCCCACGCCCCGCCCAGCGCCACGCCCTGGCCGATGCGGAACAGCGCCAGCAGCACCGCTGACAGCGTGCCGACCTGCGCATAGCTGGGCAGCAGCGCGATCGAGATCGTCGATCCGCCCAGCAGGAACAGCGCGATGGTCAGCTTCGTGCCGCGGCCATGGACACGGTCGATCCACATGAACAGCAGCGTGCCGAACGGCCGCGCGATGAATGCCAGCGCGAAAATCGCGAAGGAATAGAGCGTGCCGGTCAGCGCATCGACATACGGGAACACCAGCTGCGGGAACACCAGCACCGATGCGATCGCATAGACGAAGAAGTCGAAGAACTCGCTGGTGCGGCCGATGATCACGCCGATGGCGATCTCGCCGGGCGCGACATCCTTGTGGCGCGCGTTGATCAGTCGGGCATCTCGTTCCAGGGCTGCCGAATCCGGCGCGTTGGTCGATGCAGTCATTTTCCGTCATGCTCCCGCGGCACTCGGCCGTGCGATTAATGATTGGCCCGCCTCGGGGGTCACTAATACACTCCTCTGCCTAACCGACGCCAGTGACGGGATTGGACAAATTGTCCAATGTAGCGGCTACTGGACTCGGCCTAGGAGCGCCTGGATATGCCCGATCATCCCGCCCCGGTCCCGCGGTTCGCCCGCCTGGCCCTGCTTCCGCTCCTGCTGTTCGTCGCCGGTTGCCAAAGCGCCGTGCTCGATCCGGCAGGCGACGTCGCGCTTCAGGAGCGCAACCTGATCTATGCCTCGGTCGGGCTGATGCTGCTCATCATCGTCCCGGTGATGATCCTGACGGTGGTGTTCGCCTGGCGCTATCGCAAGGGCAACAAGGACGCGACCTACGATCCCCACTTCGATCACAGCACCTCGCTGGAGCTGGTGATCTGGTCGGCCCCGCTCCTCATCATCATCGCGCTCGGCGCGCTGACCTGGTCGAGCACCCACCTGCTCGATCCGTTCCGCCCGCTGAACCGCATCTCCGCGACTCAGCCGAAGCCGAAGAACGAACGGCCGATGCTGGTCCAGGTCGTCTCGCTCGACTGGAAATGGCTGTTCATCTACCCGGAACTGGGCATCGCGACCGTCAATGAACTGGCGCTGCCGGTGAACCGCGAGGTGCGGTTCGATATGACGTCGACCAACATGATGAACACCTTCTACGCGCCGACGCTGGCGGGGATGGTCTACACCATGCCGGGGATGCGCAGCACGCTGCACGCGGTGCTCAATCGCCCGGGCGACTATGAGGGCATGTCCGCCAACTACAGCGGCGCCGGCTTCTCCTACATGCGCTTCAAGCTGCTGGGCGTGGACAATGCCGGCTTTGATCGCTGGGTGAACGAGGTGAAGGCACGCGGCGGCTCGCTCGACACCGCCAATTACCTGAAGCTGGAAAAGCCCAGCGAGCAGGTGCCGGCGATGTTCTTCTCCTCGGTCCAGCCGCAGCTGTTCCAGCGCATCTATGAACGCTGCGTCACGCCCGGCACGCCTTGCATGAGCGAGATCATGGCGCGCGACGCGGCGCTGCGCGGTGCCAAGCCGCACGAGATGCGCCCTGTCGGCGCGCCCGCCGGCCGCACGTCGATCCCGCGCGAAAAGCCCGATGGCGCGCTGCTCAAGGAAAGCGAGGAAATCGAACCCGCGCCGCACCTCAGCAAGCCGCCGCAGCCCGGCGCGCCTGGTTCGACCAAGCCCGACTCGCCCCGCAACCGCGACATGTCCTTCCTTCTCCTGCCAACCGTGCCCGGCGTGACCGGCGCGGCGCGCGGCTGAGCCGCCGGAGCTCCTCATGTTCAACGAATCCGTTCTGAAGACGATCTTCGGTCGCCTCAGTCTAGAATCCTTCCCCGTGCACGAGCCTATCCTGCTCGTGACCTTTGCCGTCGTCGTTGTGCTGGGCCTCGGCATCGTCGGCGCGATCACGAAGTACAAGCTGTGGGGCTATCTGTGGCACGAATGGTTCACCAGCGTGGACCACAAGAAGATCGGGATTATGTACATAATCCTGGGCATCATCATGCTGCTCCGCGGCTTTGCCGACGCGGTGATGATGCGTGCACAGCAGGCGATCTCCTTCGGTGCGAACGAAGGCTATCTGAACGCTCACCATTATGATCAGATCTTCACCGCGCACGGGACGATCATGATCTTCTTCGTCGCGATCCCGCTGGTGGTCGGCATCATCAACTATGTGATGCCGCTGCAGATCGGCGCGCGCGACGTGGCCTTCCCGTTCCTCAACAATTTCAGCTTCTGGCTGACGGCTGCCGGTGCGGCGCTGGTCATGGTCTCGCTGTTCGTCGGCGAATTCAGCCGCGCGGGCTGGCTGAACTATGTGCCGGTCGCGAATCTGCAGAACAGCCCTGATCCGGGGCCGGACTATTATCTCTGGGCGCTACAGATCGCCGGCGTCGGCACGACGCTGTCGGGCATCAACATGGTCGTGACCGTGATCAAGATGCGCGCGCCCGGCATGACGATGATGAAGCTGCCGGTGTTCGTCTGGACGGCGCTGTGCAGCAACGTGCTGGTCGTCGCGATCTTCCCGGTGCTGACCGCCGCCTTCGCGATGCTGATGCTCGACCGCTACGTCGGCACCAACTTCTTCACCAATGATCTCGGCGGCAACCCGATGATGTATTGGAACCTGGTGTGGATTTGGGGTCACCCGGAGGTGTACGTCCTCATCCTCCCGGTGTTCGGCATCTATTCGGAAATCACCTCGACCTTCACCGGCAAGCGGCTCTTCGGCTATTCGTCGATGGTCTATGCCACGGTCGTCATCACGATCCTGAGCTACCTGGTGTGGCTGCACCACTTCTTCACCATGGGCTCCGGCGCCAGCGTCAACAGCTTCTTCGGCATTGCGACGATGGTCATCTCGATCCCGACCGGTGCGAAGATCTTCAACTGGCTGTTCACCATGTACCGTGGCCAGATCCGGTTCGAGCTGCCGATGCAGTGGGTCGTTGCCTTCATGCTGACCTTCGTGGTGGGCGGCATGACGGGCGTGATGCTTGCCATCCCGCCGGCCGACTTCGTGCTGCACAACTCGCTGTTCCTGGTGGCGCACTTCCACAACGTGATCATCGGCGGCGTCGTGTTCGGCCTGTTCGCCGGCATCGATTACTGGTGGCCCAAGGCCTTCGGGTTCAAGCTCGATCCGTTCTGGGGCAAGATCCACTTCTGGGGCTGGGTGATCGGCTACTGGATCGCGTGGACGCCGATGTACGTCGCAGGTCTGATGGGCGTCACCCGTCGCCTGCGTCACCTCGACGACGCGACGCTCCAGCCGCTGTTCATGATCGCTGCCGTCGGCGTGGTGATCATCGCGATCGGCATCGCGGCCTTCGTCATCCAGATCGCGGTCAGCATCAAGAACCGTGAGAAGCTGCGCGTCGGCGACGATCCGTGGGACGGCCGTACCCTGGAGTGGGCGACCAGCTCGCCCCCGCCGGCGTACAATTTCGCCTTCACCCCGGTGGTGCACGATCTGGACGCGTGGCACGACATGAAGGTGCGCGGCTTCAAGCGCCCGACCAGTGGTTACCGGCCCATCCACATGCCGCGTAACACGGGGGCCGGTGTCATCCTGTCGGCGCTCGCCGCAGTGCTCGGCTTCGCGATGATCTGGTACATGTGGTGGCTGGCTGCCGCGAGCTTCGTGGCGATGATCGGCTACGGCATCGCTCACACGTTCAACTACAACCGCGACTATTACATTCCGGCCGAGGAAGTGGCCGAGAATGAACGCAAGAACGCGCTGGCGGGAGCCTGACATGACCACCCATTCCCCCACCGTGGAGGATGCACGGCAGATGGCCGGGGCCGACGACGCCCCGCCCGTCTTCTACCAGACCGAAGCGGATCATCACGATCACAGCTCCGGCGGCACGATGCTGGGCTTCTGGATCTATCTGATGAGCGACGCGCTCATCTTTGCGACCCTGTTTGCCACCTATGGCGTGCTCAGCACCGGCTATGCCGGCGGCCCGGCGCCCTTCCAAATCTTCGATCTGTCGCTGGTCGCGCTGAACACCGCGATGCTGCTGATCTCCTCGATCACCTGCGGCATGGCGATGATCGCGATGGAGCGCGGCAACAAGCAGGGCACGCAGCTCTGGCTGGCGATCACCGCGCTGTTCGGCGCTGCGTTCATCGCGATCGAGCTGTACGAGTTCGCCGAGCTGATCCATGAAGGCGCGACGCCGATGCGCAGCGCCTTCCTGTCGGCCTTCTTCACGCTCGTCGGCACGCACGGCCTCCACGTGTTCAGCGGCCTCATCTGGATCCTCGTGATGATCGTCCAGGTGGGTCAGCGCGGCCTCATCCCCGAGAACCGCCGCCGCCTGATGTGCCTCAGCATGTTCTGGCACCTGCTCGACGTCGTCTGGATCGGCGTCTTCACCTTCGTCTATCTGCTCGGAGTTCTGCGATGAGCACGCCCCACGCCCCGGCGCATGCGTCGGCCCACGCCCATGATCAGCACCATGACGGGCCGCCGCCCGATGGTGGCCACGGCCACGGCTCCGCCCGCGGCTATGTCATCGGCTTCCTCCTGTCGGCGGTGCTCACGGCCATTCCGTTCTGGCTGGTGATGAGCGGCACGCTGACGGCGCAGTTGACCGCAGTCATCGTGGTGGCGCTCGCCTTCGTGCAGATCATCGTGCACACGGTCTTCTTCCTGCACGTGAACCGTCAGTCGGAAGGTGGCTGGACGATGCTGACCATGCTCTTCACCCTGGTGATCGTCGCTATCGTGATCGCCGGCTCGCTGTGGATCATGTACCATCTCAACACCAACATGATGCCGATGGACGGCATCGGCATGTGATGCGGCGCGTCGCTTTCGCCGGCCTATGCCTGGCGCTCGCCATTCTGTTCGCGGGCCTGGGCATCTGGCAGGTCGAGCGACGCGCATGGAAACTCGATCTGATCGCCAAGGTGGAGGGGCGGGTCCACGCCGCACCCTCCACCCTCCCCCCGCGGGATGAATGGCAGGGCGACAACGCCTATCGCCGGGTCCGCGTGACCGGCACCTTCCTCCACGATCGCGAAACCCTGGTTCAGGCGCTCACCGCCTTGGGCGGCGGCTGGTGGGTGCTCACCCCGCTGCAGACTCAGGATGGTATCATCCTCGTCAATCGCGGCTATGTGCCCGATGACCGCCGCGACCGCGCAACCCGCCAGGCCGCGCTCCCCACCGGGCCGGTCACGGTCACCGGCCTCATGCGCGACCCCGAACCCGGCGGCGGCTTCCTGCGCAGCAATGATCCGGCGGCCGACCGCTGGTTCTCGCGCGATGTGGCGGCGATCGCCCGCGCACGCCAGCTTGGGGCGACCGCGCCCTTCTTCATCGACGCGGACGACACGCCCAATACCGGCGGCTATCCGGTCGGTGGCCTCACCGTGATCTCCTTCCGCAACAATCACCTGTCCTATGCCGTGACCTGGTTCGCGCTGGCGCTGCTGAGCGTGGCGGGCGCGGTGATGGTCCTGCGCTCGGGCCGGCGGCGCTGATGGAAGCCCCGATCCTCGCACTGACGGGCCGCCGCTCCGACCAGGCCGGATCGTCGCGCGATTCGACCGCGGCGGAGAATATGCGCCAGCTGGTGCATCTGCGCTGGATCGCCGTCGCCGGGCAGCTCCTGACGATCCTGTTCGTCGAATATGCGCTGGGCTTTCACCTGCCGCTGCTGCCGATGCTGCTCGTCATCGCGCTTCAGGCCGGCGCCAATATCATCAGCTTCGCCCTGCTCCGTACGAAGCGGGTGCCGCGGATCGCGCTCTTGTTCGGGCTCCTGTTCGACGTCGGCTCGCTGACCGCGCAACTGTCGCTCAGCGGCGGCGCATCCAACCCGTTCGTGTCGCTCTACCTGCTGCAGGTCGTGCTGGGCGCGATCCTGCTTCAGACCTGGTCGGTCTGGGTGCTGGTCGTTCTGACCGCAATCTGTTTCGCCGGCCTCACCGTGGGCAGCCGCCCGCTCGATTACCCGCCGGAGCTTGAGCCGCTGATCGGCGACCTCACCACCTTCGGCGCATGGCTCAGCTTTGTGCTCAGCGGCGTGCTGCTGGCGATGTTCGTCACCCGCATCAGCCGCAATTTGCGCGCCCGTGACGCCTATCTCGCCGATATGCGCCAGCGTGCGGCGGAGGAGGAAGGGATCGTGCGCATGGGGCTGTTCGCCAGCGGCGCGGCGCATGAACTCGGCACCCCCCTCGCCTCGCTCGCCGTCATCCTGGGCGACTGGCGCCGCCTGCCCAAGATCGCACAGGATCCCGATCTCGCCGCCGAGCTCGATGACATGCAGGCCGAGGTGCAGCGCTGCAAGGCGATCGTCACCGATATCCTCCATTCCGCCGGGGAGCCGCGGGGCGAGGCGATGGAAAGCGTCCCGGCGGGCGCCTTCCTCGCTGACATCGTCGATGAATGGCGCCCCACGCTGGCCAGCGCGCCGCTGGTGGTGGATCTGGAAGCCCTCGGCGATGCCGCGGTGGTTGCCGGCCCCGCGCTTCGCCAGGCGATCTGGAACCTCCTCGACAATGCTGCCGAGGCGTCCCCTGCCGGGCTGACGTTACGCGCCACGCGCGACGGCGAGGAACTGGTTATCGCCGTGATCGACGACGGGCGCGGCTTTACCGAGGCGCAGCTGGCCAGCCTTGGCAAACTCTACCAGTCCGGCAAGGGGGCCGGCCACGGCGTCGGCCTGTTCCTGGCCAACAACGTTGCCCGCCGGCTTGGCGGCCGGCTTGAGGCAGTGAACCGCGAAGGCGGCGGTGCGGAGGTCAGGCTGGTCCTGCCGCTCGCCCCCAAGCGGCGCTGATCGCGACGATCCGCGCCGCGCGTTTTGAAAGCGACTGCCGCACTGGTACACCATCGCCATGACCGATCAGCGCCGCCTCCTCATCGTCGAGGATGACTCGACCTTTGCGCGCACCCTGCAACGCTCCTTTGAGCGGCGCGACTATGCGGTCTGGGTGGCGCAGGGCCCTGCCGAGATGGAGGCCGCGCTGGAAGAAGCGCATCCCGGCTATGCGGTGGTCGATCTGAAGCTGGGCAGCGCTTCCGGCCTCGCCTGCGTGGAACGGCTCCACGCCTTCGACCCCGCCATGCTCATCGTCGTCCTCACCGGATTTGCCAGCATCGCGACAGCGGTGGAGGCGATCAAGCTTGGTGCGTGCCATTATCTCGCAAAGCCCGCCAACACCGACGATATCGAATCGGCGTTCGGCAAGGCCGCTCTGGGGGACGCTGCCGTGCCGATCGAAGGCCGCAGCACATCGATCAAGACGCTGGAATGGGAGCGGATCAACGAAACGTTGGCGGAAACCGGCTTCAACATCTCCGAGACCGCGCGCCGGCTCGGCATGCATCGCCGCACCCTCGCCCGCAAACTGGAAAAAAAGCCGCTGCGCTGAGCGCCGCGGCGTTAACATTTGGGTAAGCATTGTGACAGAAGGTCGACCCATGCCGCCCGCGCTTGAAGAAGAGCGCTTGCGCGCGCTGCGCACGCTTGAAGTGCTCGATACCGCGCCCGAAGCTGAGTTCGACGCGATCGTGGAGGGCGCGCGCCACCTGTTCGGCTGCTCGATGGCATTCGTCTCGCTGCTCGACGTGAACCGGCAGTGGTTCAAGGCGCGCTACGGCCTCGACGAAGCGGAAACGCCGCGGGATGCGTCGATCTGCCAGCATACGGTGGCCGCCAACGAAACCCTGGTCATCCCCGACACGCGCGCGGATCCGCGCTTCGCGACCAATCCCTTCGTCACCGGTCGGCCGCATATCCGCTTCTACGCCGGCGTCCCGCTGCGGATCAGCGCGGAGGACGGTCGCCCTCCACTCCCGATCGGCACCTTGTGCGTCGCTGATAATCGCCCGCAGACGCCACCTGCGGACAAGATCGCGTTGTTCGAAGGCATGGCGCGGGTGGTAGAATCGATCCTGTCGACCCGCCGGATCAGCAATGACCGGCTGCACCTCGCAGTCGAGCGACAGGAGGCGCTGGTCGAGATCGAGCGTGCCCAGCGGCTGCTCCAGCAGGCCGAACGTATGGCGCGCATCGGCTCGTGGCGGCTCGATCTGCAGACTGGGCGGTCGCACTGGTCGGCGCAAACCTACGCCATCCATCATTTGCCACCCGACACCGACACTGCGGCGATCGAGCCCATGTCCTTCTACGCGCCGGGCGATCGCGCGCTGCTGCAACAGGCGCTCGTCGCCTGCAAGGCAGAAGGCCGCTCCTGGGACCTGGAGCTCGACTTCATCAACGCCGATGGCGTGCAGCGCCGCGTTCGCACGATGGGCGAGCCGGAACTGCGTGACGGCAAGGTTGTGGCAATGATCGGCGTCATCCAGGACATCACCGAACGCTACAAGGTCGAACGTCGGCTGCGGGCGTACGCGCTGACCGACGATCTCACCGGTCTTGCCAGCCGCCGCGCCTTCAACGAGCAGATTGACGAGGCGATCGTCAGCGCGCGGGAACACTCCTCCCCCCTCGCGGTGGCCATCATCGACCTCGATCGGTTCAAGGAGGTGAACGATCGCCTCGGGCATCCGGCGGGCGATGAAGTCCTGCGCGTCGTCGCTGCCCGGCTGCGCGCCGCGGATTATCTTGGCGATTATCTTGCTGCCCGCCTCGGCGGTGACGAGTTCGTCGTCCTCCTGCGCGGCACCCATGCGCGCGAGCGGCTGGCGGAGGGGATCGGTATCCTGCTGTCCGAGTTGCGCCACACGGTCAGCGCCGATGATCGGGAGATCACCGTGTCGGCCACGATCGGCGCCTGCGTGCTCGATGATGCGCACGCCGACCGCTCGACGCTGCTGAAGGGAGCGGACGAGGCATTGTACCGCGCCAAGCGGGGCCGCCGCGGCACCGGCGCGATCGCCGGTCAGCCGCGGTTGCTGGCGCCGTCCGACAGCAGCGTCGCGGAACCCGCCCGCTAGCGCCGCGCGGCCGCCCGCGTCACGACAGCGGCCGCCACTTGCCCTTCCGGCGGCTGGTCAGATGGATCATGCCGCACCGGTCGCAGCGATACGGCCATAGCGGCAGATCATGCCCCTGCGCGAAATCGATCGCCTCCCGCGTATCGGCGAACCTGCGCTTGCGCCGGCAGATACTCAGCCTCGTCCGCACCCCGGCCTCACCATCCTGCGTTCGGCACGCCCCTTACGCCGCTGTCCGCGCCGACGCTACGCAGCCACGCTTGCGGCGTAGCTCTTTTCCTCGATCAGGTCGGATTCCAGCGCCCGGTTGATCTCGCGCTTGATCGCCGCCCGCTCGTCGTTGCGCTGGTACACCGCGCGCGCCAGACGGACGAACTCGGCGCCAAAATCGCGCGCCGCCTCCTGTTCGCGGATCGCGTCTTCGATTTCCCAAAGCGTCTCGTTGACCCGCTTCAGCGCCTCGACCAGCGCGGCGACTCCGCTGCGGTTCAGCACCTGAGCGCCGATCGCCCGCAGCAGGCGATATTCACGCAGCACATTCTCCCGCGCCTCGGCACGGGCGATCCGGTCGCGCTTGATCTCCAGGATCGTGATCTTGTCGAGCAATTCACCCCAGGAGACGGGAACCGACGGTGCCGCAATCGTTGCCATGGTCCGACCTTTCGTTGTTGTTGAGGGGGGCGTTGCGCGCCACCAGCGCGGCGTGGACGCGGGCGATCACCCCCGCCCAGTCGCCGGGCGATTGCTGCACAAACAAGCGCATGCTGGGGTACCAGGGGGTGGCGGTCGCCGCCGGGTTCCAGCGCCAGTCCGGCTCCCCCTTCAGCAACAGCCAGGTCGGCCGCCCCAGCGCACCGGCAAGATGCGCGATCATCGTGTCCACCGTGATGACGAGGTCGCACGCCGCCACCAGTGCGGCGGTCTCCTCCATGGTGAAGGCGCAGCCCTCGGGATTGAGCACCGGCAGCGGCGATGCCTCGGGCACCAGCGTCACGCACCGGTTCGCCTCCGCGATGCCGCGCAGCAGCAGCGGATCGAACGAGCGGCCCGGGTCCCAATCCCCACCCTGGTGGCACAGCCCGATCACGCCCGTCGGCAGGACATCGGGCATCACGCTGAGGTAGGGGGTGGCGACCACGTCGGGCCGGCACCGCAGGGCGAAGGGAAGCTCGGTAATCTCGATATCGCACTCCGCCGGAGGAAGCGGATCGGCATGGTCGAACGGCGCCAGCGTCACCGCGGGATCGGCACTGGCCAGCAGCGAATGGAGCCGCTCGGGCGCCTCCACCGTCACGCGCCGCGCTCGCGCCGTCAGCGTCGGCAGAAAGCGGGCGAATTGCAGCGTGTCTCCCAGCCCGTGATAGCATCGCACCAGCACGTCACGCCCGTCGAAGGGCCGCCCGTCCCACACCCAACGCTGGTGATAGGGCAGCCGCGGGTCATCGCGGGTTGCCGGATCACGCGCGGCAAGATCACGCGCGGACAGCGCCCAGGCGCGCGCATAGTCGCCCTCACGCATCGCCGAAATCCATTGCTGGGCGTCGTTGTCCATCAACAAAGCCGAATGTCGCGGACCGCCCACCGGTTCCATCGCGCGTCAACTGGCCGGCCACCGGGAACACCTTCAAACTCCGTTCGTTAAGCGAAACGAGGGGCCTGCGCACAGGTGCAGATGCCCGTCACTCGTCATGGCGCCGCATGTCGCGGGCCGACATCCAGGGGGCGCGATGCCGGTAGCCAATCGTTCGGACGATCAAAGACCGTATGACGCCCTCAGGAGCAGCATCGCGGCGCTCGCGCCGTGGTTCCACAATATCGATCTGAACGGCGTCGCAACCGCGCCCGATCATTTTCTCGGCAATTACCCGGCGGACAAATTCGCGCGGTTCGCCTCGATCGTTCCGGCCGATCTCACCGGCAAGAGCGTGCTCGACATCGGCTGCAACGCCGGCTTCTACTCGGTGGAGATGAAACGCCGCGGCGCGGAGCGGGTAGTCGGCATCGACAGCGACGATCGCTATCTCGCGCAGGCGCGTCTCGCGACCGATGCGCTCGGCTTCACCGGCGTCGAGTTCCGCAACCTGTCGGTCTATGACGTGGCCGCGCTGGGCGAGACGTTCGACCTCGTGATCTTCATGGGCGTCCTCTACCATCTGCGCCATCCGCTGCTGGCGCTGGACCTCATCCGCGAGCATGTCGCGCGCGACGCCATGCTGTTCCAGACGCTGCAGCAGGGCTCGCCGGAGATCGCCGATGTGCCGGAGGATCACCCCTTCTTCGAACCGGGCACCTATCGCCAGCCCGCCTACTTCGACGCGCCCGGCTATCCCAAGATGCATTTCATCGAACGGCAGTTCGCCGGCGACTGGACGAACTGGTGGGCGCCCAACGCTGCCGGCAGCCAGGCGATGCTGCGCGCAGCCGGCTTCTCCGTCGAGGCGCAGGCCGATGGTGACGTTTATTTCTGCCGGGTCGCACCGGTGCCGTTCGGCCAGCATGGCCCGGCGGCGGTCTATCCAGCCAAGGGGGGTACAGGTTCGTGATCGAAGCGGCGATGATCTGGAATGAGCCGAACAACAAATCGCACTGGGATCCGGAGATCGATCCCGACTGGTCGTCCTACGCCGATCACGTGATCCGCGCCGGCAATGCGATTGCCGCGATCAATCCGGCGGTCACCCGCGTGCTGGGCGGCATGTCGCCGATCGACCCCCAATGGGTGAACCGGATGCGGGCGCATGGCGCGCTTGATGCGGTGGACGTCATCGCCGTGCACGGCTTCCCGCTCGACTGGAACCTGTGGTCGATCCACGACTGGCCCAAGAAGATCGCCGAGATCGAGGAGGTCGTAACCGACAAGCCGATCTGGGTGACCGAGGTCGGCGTGGGCTCGTTCGGGGCGGAGGAAGTGCAGGTCTTCGGCGTCGAAAAGACCGCCGAGCTGCTGATCGGCCGCGTGCCCAACGTCTATTGGTATTCGCTGTTCGATCTGCCCCAGGCATGGGGCGCGACCACCCGCCACCGCGAGGCGGAAGGCTCCAGCTATTACCGCCATTTCTACATGGGCCTGATCCGCGAGGACGGGACGCCAAAGCCGGCGCTCGACGTCTATGCCCGCCACGCGGCCGACATGGGCCTGATGCAATGGTTCCACTTCGAGGATCCGCGGCTCGACGAGGCGGTCGACTGGCTGAAGCGGCTGGGCACGCGCAAGCTGCGCACCGGGCTCAGCTGGGCCGATCGCTTCCGCCCCAATGCGCTCGACTGGTTCGACCGCCAGATGGAGGCGCTGGCCGAGTTCGAGGTAACCGTCACCTTCTGCTTCACGCCCGAGCATCTCGGCGTCCAGCCGCATCACACCAGCCCGGCGCGCGATCCGCAGATGTTCGCTGATTTCTGTGCCGAGATGATCGATCGCTACGCGCCCGCGCAGTCCGGCGCCGGTCAGGCCTCGCCGCTCAAGCTCGTCGCCTCGGCCTGAGGGGCGCGCATATGAAGCCCCGTATCGGGTTCCTCGGCACCGGCTGGATCGGCCGGCACCGCATGGCTGCCATGGTGGCGACGGGGGCGGTCGATGCCGTCGCGGTCTGCGACCCCTCGCCCGAATGTATCGCGGAGGCGGCCACCATCGCCCCCACGATCCGCATCGTCAACACGCTCGACGACATGCTCGCGCTCGACATCGACGGCGTGGTCATCGCGACTCCAAGCGCGCTTCATGCCGATCAGTCGATCCAGGCGCTTCGGGCGGGGAAGGCCGTCTTCTGCCAGAAACCGCTCGGCCGAACCGCAGCGGAGGTGGATGCAGTGATCGCCGCCGCCCGCGCCGCCGACCGGCTGCTCGGCGTCGACCTGTCGTATCGCCACACCGCGGGGATGGAGGCGATCGCCGGCCTGATCCGGGAGGGCACGCTGGGCGATATCTTCGCGGTCGATCTCACGTTCCACAATGCCTACGGCCCGGACAAGCCGTGGTTCTACGATCCGGTCCAGTCGGGCGGCGGCTGTGTGGTCGACCTCGGCGTCCACCTCGTCGATCTCGCGCTCTGGACGCTCGGCTTCCCCAAGGCGAGCGACGCCCATGCCGCGCTTTATGCCGGGGGACAGCCGCTCCACCCCGGCTCGGTGGAGGATTATGCCAGCGCCAGCTTCACCGCGGGCGGCACTACCGTCCGCCTCACCTGTTCCTGGCGCCTCCACGCCGGGCAGGACGCGGTGATCGCCGCCGATTTCTACGGCACGCAGGGCGGGGCCGGCTTCCGCAATGTCGGCGGCAGCTTCTATGATTTCACCGCCGATCATTTCACCGGCACGGCCACTCACCGCCTGACCGACGGGCCGGATGACTGGGGCGGCCGTGCCGCCGCCGCCTGGGCGCAGCAGCTTGCGCACAGTCACCGTTACGATCCCGCCGCCGATCATTTCGCCCGCTCCGCGCAGGTGCTCGACCTCATCTACGGGCGCTAGACGGCATGGCGGCGCGCCCGGCAGGTCCACGCAAGGTCGGTGTCCTCACCTTTCACCGCTCGATCAACTACGGCTCCTACTGGCAGGCGCGCTGCCTGGTGGAGGGGCTGCGCGCGCGCGGGCTGGATGCCGAACTGCTGGATCACCGCTCGCGCTGCGTGGAATGGCGCGAAGCGCGCAACGCCTTTCAGCCGACCCTGCCGACGCGCACCGACCCACGACATTTCGCGGCGCTTGGCCGCAAGACCCGCGCCTTGATCGCTGCGGTCGACGCCTTGCCCCTGTCGCCGCCCTTCCCGCTGCGAAACCCGGCGCAGGCCCCGCATTATGACGCCGTGGTGGTCGGCAGTGACGAAGTCTGGAACTTCCGCCACCCCTGGTATTCGGGCGAGCCGATCTTCTTCGGTGATCGCCTCCTCACCGATCGGCTCGTCTCCTACGCCGCCAGCGTCGGCAATCACGACGTGGCCGACGGCATCGACAGCCCGTGGCTCGATCGACTTCGCCGTTTCGATGCGCTGTCGGTGCGCGACGAGAACAGCCGCGCCCTGCTCGCGCCGCTCGCCGCCGATCAGGCGGAGGCTGCGGGCGGGCCGCCCCTCGTGCTCGATCCCTGCCTCCAGTTTCCCGGCGTCATTCCCGACGCTGCAGCCTCGGGTCCGGGCCGCTACGCCCTCATCTACGGCCACAGCTTCCCCGACTGGTACACCGCGCAGCTTCGGCGCTGGGCCGATCGCAGCGGCACCCGCCTCGTCGCGGTGGGCTACCCCAGCCCGATCGCGGACGAGGCCAGGATCGATGCCGACCCGGCCGAGTTTTCTGCCTTGTTCGCCGGTGCCGCCGCAGTCGCGACCAATTTCTTCCACGGCTGCGTCTTTGCGATCCGACACCACCGCCCGTTCGTCTGCGCCGCCTCAGCCTATCGCCGCAACAAGGTGCAGGATCTCACCAACATGCTTGGCCTCGAACGGCACCTCGTCACGGCGGCGGTGAGCGACGATGATTTCGCCGACCGCCTCGGCGCCCTCCCCGCCGGCCTGCCCGATCGCCTCGCGACGGAGCGGGCCAGCTCGGCGCGCTTCCTTGATCATGCCCTCGCCTGAGGCGCTCACCCCCGCCGACATCGTCGAATCCGGCCTGTGCATCGGCTGCGGTGGCTGCGCGACCCGCGGCATGACATGGGACCGCTACGGCCAGCGCAAGCCAAGCACCGCCACGCTGACGGATCACGAGGCCGGCCACGCCCCGCCGCCCGCCGCCTTTGCGGCCACCTGCCCCTTCTCGCCCGCCGCCCGCGACGAGGATCAACTCGCCCTCGCCCGCTTCCCCGCCGCGCCGCATCACGATCCCCGCCTCGGCCGCTACGAGGCCAATTATGTGGGCCACGCCGATCAGCCGCCTTTTCGGGAGCGCGGCAGCTCCGGCGGCATGGTCAGCTGGGTCGCCGCCGACCTGCTTGCTTCCGGGGCAATCGACGGCGTCGCGCACGTCATCCCGTCAACGGGCGATCGCCTGTTCCATTACCGCATCTCGCGCACCGCCGATCAGATCCTGGAGGGCGCGCGCTCGCGCTACTATCCGGTCGATCTGGCGGAGGTGCTGGCCGAGATCCGCGCCACCCCCGGCCGCTACGCGATCGTCGGCGTGCCTTGCTTCATCAAGGCGGTCAGCCTGCTGCGGGAGCAGGATCCCGTCCTGAACGACCGCATCACCCATCTTCTCGGCCTGTTCTGTGGTCATATGAAAAGCGCCGCCTTTGTCGACAGTTTCGCCTGGCAGCTGGGGGTTGAGCGCGACACGGTGCGCGCGGTCGAATATCGCCGCAAGGATCCAGATCGCCCCGCCAATTGGTACACCGCGCACCTGACGCTCGACGATGGCACCGCCCGCTGGCAGGACTGGTTCCACCTCGCCGATGGCGATTGGGGCGCCGGCTTCTTCCAGAACAGCGCCTGCGATGCGTGCGATGACGTCGTCGCCGAATGTGCCGATGTCTCCTTCGGGGACGCCTGGGTAGAGCCCTATTCCTCCGACGGCCGCGGTACCAATGTGGTGATCGTCCGTTCGCCTGAGATTGCGGCGCGTATCACCGCCGCCATCACTGACGGCCGTCTCGCGCTGACCGACGTTGATGCGGATTTCATTACCGGCACGCAGGCCGCCGGCTTCCGCCAGCGTCGTGAGGGGCTGGCGTATCGCCTCACCTGGCAGAAACGCCGCGTCACGCCGGTAAAGCGCGTCGCGCCCCGCGCTACGGACCACCCGCCCCGCCGCCGCGCCATCTACCGCAATCGCGCCGCGATCGCGCGCTGGAGCCACCGCATGGCATGGCTCGCCAGGCGCCTGAACCAGCCCTGGATCTACACCCGCTGGGCCGCCGTCAGCCTCTACGTCTACCAGGCACTCGCCTACAAACGCGGCCGCCTCGGGCGCCTTCTCGCCCGCCTTGACGGCGCAGAGGGCTGAGCCCAGCCGCCGCCGAGGCGAGCCCTTTCGCATCAAACGCTGAGCCGCGCCGCGGCAAAGATAGCGGCGGCGTGCGCACCCTCATGCAGCCGCGGTTAGCCGTGGAACGTGCCGCCATCACCCGCTTGCACGCCATGTGGCAGTTTTATCACAAAAAATCTTAAAGTCCCGTTTTTGGACAACAGTCTATTGCGATCAGCCGCCAAAACGGCTTCTCGGGCTCTCCCGCATTCAGGGAATTGAAAAAAAGAGGGTTTTTAGTCGATGCGTACTTTCCACTGGTTGTCAGCGACTGCGCTGGCGACCGCCGCCGTCATGTTGCCGGGCGTTGCGCTGGCGCAGAGCGAGCCCCAGTCCGGCGATGCGTCGACTGTTGGTGCCGCTACCGGTGAGCAGGAAGCTGATCAGTCCGGCGAAGCGATTGTCGTTACCGGTTCGCGTATCCGTCGTCCCAACGACGATTCGCCGACTCCGATCACGACGTTTGATTCGCAGCAGATTTTCTCGACCGGCCGCGTCGCGGTTGGCGACGCGTTGAACCAGCTTCCGCAGTTCCGTTCGTCGCTCGGCTCGCAGAACTCCACCTCGGGCCTCGGCGTTCGCGGTGTGAACTTCCTCGACCTGCGCTCGCTGGGCCGCGCTCGTACGCTGGTGCTCGTCAATGGCCGCCGCCATGTGTCGGCCGACATCATCAACAACGGCAACGCCGTCGACATCAACGCGATGCCGACCGACCTGATCGAGAACATCGAAGTCGTCACCGGCGGTGCGTCGTCGGCCGTTTACGGTTCGGACGCGATCGCGGGTGTGGTCAACTTCAAGCTGAAGCGTGACTATGACGGTATCGCGCTTCGCGGTCAGACCGGCATCAGCGACTATGGCGATGCGGGCAACCAGTATCTCTCGCTCGTCGCCGGCAAGAACTTCGCCGACGGCCGCGGCAACATCGCGTTCAACGCCGAATTCGCCCATCAGAGCGACTATTACGCATCGGGCCGTCCGAACCTGCGTCAGAACGACGCCTTCATCGTTGTCGACACTGACACCGGCGCTGCGTTCGACGATCGTCCGGATCGCGTTTTCTACCGTGACCTGCGCGGCGCGACGATTTCACTGGGTGGTCAGCTCGGCTTCCGTCAGGGCGCCAACCCGGGTTGCGGCGTCGACGCCGTCGGCTCGGCCTTCACCTGCGGCTACCTGTTCGACCGCAATGGCAACCTGACGCCGCAGACCGGCGAGCGGGTCGGCCTGGGCCCGAACGGCAACTACATCGGTGGCAATGGCACGACGAGCCGCGAAGGCCGCCTGACCGCGCTTTCCCCCGACGTGAAGCGTTACGTCTTCAACGCGCTCGGCCATTTCGAAGTGTCTGAGGGCTTCGTCCCCTTCTTCGAAGCCAAGTACGTCCGCACCGAAGCACGCGGCTCGCAGAGCGGTCCGTTCTTCTCGCAGGGCCAGACGCTCTCCGACGGCGTGGCGATCGCAGGGTTCACCGACCGGTCCTACTCGAACGCGGGATCCGGCTCCGTCAACCGTGAAGGCATCCGCCTCGACAACCCGTATCTGAACGCGGCTGCCCGCGCGACGATCGCTGGTCAGCTTCGCAACTCGATCGTTTCGGGTGTGAACCCGAACACGGGCGCCGCATTCAGCGGTGCGTCCGCCGCCGCCAACCAGGCAGCAGCGCTGGCCCAGGTCGATGCCGGCACCTATCGTTTCAGCCTGCGTCGCAACTGGCTCGACCTCGGCATCCGCGACGAGCAGATCGAGCGTGATACCTTCCGCATCGTCGGTGGTGTCCGCGGCGATTTCAACGACGACTGGACCTACGAAGTTTCGGTGAACTACGGTGAGCACCGCGAAAACAATCTGATCGTCGGCAACGTGAACACCCAGCGTTACCTGCTGGCGCTGGACACGACGCGCAACGCCGCTGGTCAGATCGTCTGCCGTGCGCAGGTCGACGGCGCCTATGCCGGCAGCGACCTGGGTGGCAATCCGGCACAGCTCGCGGCCGATATCGCCGCCTGCGTCCCGCTCAATCCGTTCGGCGAGGGCTCGGTCAGCCAGGCCGCGCGCAACTACATCCTGTCGCCGACCGAAGCATCGGGCAAGGCAACGCAGCTGGTCGTCAACGGCTTCGTCGCGGGTGATTCCAGCCAGCTGTTCGAACTGCCCGGTGGCCCGGTCGGCTTCTCGGTTGGCGGCGAATATCGTCGCGAAACGCTGACCTACGACCTCGATCCGCTGACCCAGGCGGGCTACAACTTCTACAACGCGATCCCGAGCTTCCGCTCGCCTGCGTTCGAAGTGAAGGAAGCGTTCGGCGAATTGTCGATCCCGCTTCTGAAGGACGTGTTCCTGTTCAAGGAACTGACGATCTCGGGTGCGGCCCGCGTCGCGGACTACACCGGTTCGGTCGGCACGGTCGTGGCGTGGAACGGCAATGCCACCTGGCGCCCGGTCGACGACCTGCTGCTGCGTGGTGGTTACTCGCGCTCGGTGCGTTCGCCGTATCTGGGTGAGCAGTATTCGCCGCTCGGCCAGAACTACACCGCTGCTCCGAACGATCCGTGCTCGGCGCGCAACATCAACACTGGTTCCGCAACGCGCCCCGCGAATTGCGAGGCGGCCGGTCGTCCGGCAGGTTATGACTTCGTCTACACCTCGTCGCTGGAAATCCAGAGCGGTGGCAACCGTCAGCTTGAGGCGGAAACGTCCAACTCGCTGACGCTGGGCGGTGTCTTCTCGCCGCGCTTCGTGCCGGGTCTGTCGCTGTCGGTCGATTACTACGACATCACGGTCAACAACGTGATCACGTCGCCGACGGTCCAGCAGGCCTTGAACGCGTGCTACGACGCACCGAACCTGAACAACCAGTTCTGCGATCTGTTCACCCGCGCTGGCGCCAATGGTGGTCCGAACGGCGAAGAAGCGTTCCGGGTCATCGAGGGATCGTTCCAGGATCTTCCGCAGAACTATGCCCGCTTCAAGACGCGCGGCATCGACACGCAGCTCGCGTATAACCGCGACTTCGGCTTCATGCGGGCGAACTTCAAGGCGGTCTGGACTCACCTGATCCAGCTCGACCAGTTCACCGATCCGTCGCGTCCGGAATTCAAGAACGTTCTGACGAGCGAGCTCAGCTATCCGAAGGATCAGGTGATCGCGTTCACCGACCTGCGCTTCGGCAAGTTCACGCTCGGCCACACGATCCGCTGGATCGACGGCATGTATCTGAACACCTTCGAAGACTATAACAGCGTGAACGGTCAGCCGCCGCAGAACCCGGACTATGCGACGATCCGCAAGTATCCGTCGGTTGTGTACAACGACATCCGCTTCGGCGTCGACGTGGAAGACAATTTCACGCTCGACTTCGGCGTCAACAACGTTGGCGACGTCAAGCCGCCGTACGGTCTGACCGGCATCACCACCGGCTCGGGTATCTACGACAACCGCGGCCGCTTCTTCTACGCGGGCTTCCGCGCACGCTTCTGATCCATCGATCAGATTGCACTTTTGGAGGGGTCGGCCATGCCGGCCCCTCTTTTTTTGTGCCACGAGCCGGTTCGTCGTTCAGCCTTGGCGGGTGTTGAGGCTCAGCACAGCGGCTGACGAATGACAGGAGCCCTACCCGCACGGGCAAAAGATACCTTTCCGTCCGCCGCTGGCATCCCCCGCCCCCGCTTCCTACATCTCCGGTCTATCCTCCCGACCGGAACGGAAGTAGAACTAAACGCATGCTGACTCACATCTCCGTCCGCGGCGCGCGCGAGCACAATCTCAAGGACGTAAGCGTCGATATCCCCCGGGATACGCTGACGGTGATCACCGGCCTCTCCGGCTCGGGCAAGTCGAGCCTCGCGTTCGACACTATCTATGCCGAGGGTCAGCGCCGCTACGTCGAGTCCCTGTCGGCCTACGCGCGCCAGTTCCTCGAACTGATGCAGAAGCCGGACGTCGATCATATCGAGGGGCTCTCGCCCGCCATCTCGATCGAGCAGAAGACCACCAGCCGCAATCCGCGCTCCACCGTCGCGACGGTGACGGAGATCTACGATTACATGCGCCTCCTCTGGGCGCGTGTCGGCATCCCCTATTCGCCCGTCACCGGGGAGCCGATCGCGGCGCAGACCGTCAGCCAGATGGTCGACCGGGTCATGGCGCTGCCCGAAGGCACGCGGCTCTACCTCCTCGCCCCCGTCGTGCGCGGCCGCAAGGGTGAGTATCGCAAGGAAATGGCCGAGTGGCAGAAGGCCGGTTTCACCCGCGTGCGCATCGACGGCGAGATTCACGAGATCGAGGACGCGCCCGCGCTCGACAAGAAGTACAAGCATGACATCGAGGTCGTGGTCGATCGCCTCGCGGTGAACGCGGACATCGCCACCCGCCTCGCCGACAGTTTCGAGACCGCGCTGAAGCTCGCCGATGGCCTCGCCTATGTCGACCTCGCCGACGGCGTCGTGCCGGGGCGCGAGGACGAGGCCGCGTCCGGCGGCGCGATGAAGAACGCCGGTGTGCCCGCCAACCGCATCGTCTTCTCCGAGAAGTTCGCTTGCCCGGTCAGCGGCTTCACCATCGCCGAGATCGAGCCGCGCCTCTTCTCCTTCAACGCCCCCCAGGGCGCCTGCCCGGCGTGCGACGGCCTCGGCGAAAAGCTGATCTTCGACGAGGATCTCGTCGTCCCCAACCACGCGCTCACCATCAAGAAGGGCGCCGTCGTCCCCTGGGCGAAGTCCAACCCGCCCTCACCCTATTACATGCAGGTGCTCGGCTCCCTCGCCCGCGCCTATGATTTCAGCCTCGACACCCCCTGGGCCGACCTTCCGGAGGAGGTGCGGAACATCATCCTCCAGGGCACCAAGGGCAAGGCGGTCACCCTCACCTTCATCGACGGCAAGAAGAGCTACGACGTCAGCAAGCCGTTCGAGGGGGTCATTGGCAACCTCAATCGCCGCATGCTCCAGACGGAGAGCGCGTGGATGAAGGAGGAGCTCGGCAAGTACCAGTCGTCCCAGCCGTGCGAGGTCTGCCACGGCGCCCGCCTGAAGCCCGAGGCGCTGGCGGTGAAGGTCGCGATGCAGGACATCAGCCACGCGACCCACCTCTCGGTGGTCGACGCACTCGCCTTCTTCACCGACCTGCCCAATCACCTGAACGACCAGCAGCGCGCCATCGCGGAGCGCATTCTGAAGGAGATCGTCGAGCGGCTCGGCTTCCTCAACAACGTTGGCCTCGACTATCTCAACCTCGATCGCACCTCCGGCACCCTGTCGGGCGGCGAGAGCCAGCGCATCCGCCTCGCCTCGCAGATTGGCAGCGGCCTCTCGGGCGTCCTCTACGTCCTCGACGAGCCCTCGATCGGCCTGCATCAGCGCGACAACGACATGCTGCTCGCCACGCTCCGCCGCCTGCGCGATCTCGGCAACACCGTCCTCGTCGTCGAGCATGACGAGGATGCGATCCGCACCGCCGATTACGTGATCGACATGGGCCCCGGCGCCGGCGTCCACGGCGGGCAGATCGTCGCTCAGGGCACGCTCAAGCAGCTCCTCAAGTCCAAGGGCAGCGTCACCGCCGATTACCTCAACGGCACCCGCGAGGTCCCCCTGCCGGCCAAGCGCCGCAAGGGCTCGGGCAAGAAGCTGACGGTGCACAACGCCACCGCCAACAACCTAACCGGCGTCACCGCGTCGATCCCGCTCGGCACCTTCACCTGCATCACCGGCGTCTCGGGCTCGGGCAAGTCGAGCTTCACCATCGACACGCTCTACGCCGCCGCCGCGCGTCAGTTGAACGGCGCGCGCATCCTTGCCGGCAAGCACGACAAGGTCACCGGACTGCAGCATCTCGACAAGGTGATCGACATCGATCAGTCGCCGATCGGCCGCACCCCGCGCTCGAACCCGGCCACCTATACCGGCGCCTTCACCCAGATCCGTGACTGGTTCGCCGGCCTGCCGGAGGCTCAGGCGCGCGGCTACAAGCCCGGCCGCTTCTCGTTCAACGTCAAGGGCGGCCGGTGCGAGGCGTGCCAGGGCGATGGCGTGCTCAAGATCGAGATGCACTTCCTCCCAGACGTCTACGTCACCTGCGACGTGTGCCACGGCGCGCGCTACAATCGCGAGACGCTGGAGGTGAAGTTCAAGGGCCATTCGATCGCCGACGTGCTCGACATGACGGTCGAGGACGCGGCGGAGTTCTTCAAGGCGGTGCCCCCGATCCGCGACAAGATGGCGATGCTGGTCGAGGTTGGCCTGGGCTACATCAAGGTCGGCCAGCAGGCGACGACGCTGTCGGGCGGCGAGGCGCAGCGCGTGAAGCTCGCCAAGGAACTCTCCCGCCGCGCCACCGGCAACACGCTCTACATCCTCGATGAGCCAACCACGGGCCTCCATTTCGAGGACGTGCGCAAGCTCCTCGAAGTGCTCCACGCCCTCGTCGAACAGGGCAACACCGTGGTGGTGATCGAACACAATCTGGACGTCATCAAGACCGCCGACTGGGTGCTGGACCTGGGCCCCGAAGGCGGCGTCAAGGGCGGCGAGATCGTCGCCGAAGGCCCGCCGGAAGTGGTGGCGGCGGAACCGCGGAGCTTCACGGGCAAGTATCTGGCGCCGTTGCTGGGGAAGCGTGAGGCCGAGGCGGCGGAGTGACGGCAGCGTCGAGTCCTAAGGCTTGCTATGTCTATCACGTCACTTCATGTTTGCGGTAAATGAGGGGCAAGGTATGACTGGTAAGCAAGTACGCCTTAAAGATGTCTTCACACCGGGCGGACAGCCATCAGTAACATACGTCAGTCGCGACCACCTGAAACTTGAGCAACGAGTTCGAGAAGCTATTGCTCGAGGGTTCGCAATCAACGTCGTAACTGGCCCTACGAAATCAGGCAAAACGGTCCTTTGCAACCACGTGCTCTCCCAAGCAGGGCATTCAATTTCTATTAAAGGTGGCCAAGTCCGGACCGAAGCCGATTTTTGGAGGCAGATTGTTTACCTTCTTGATCTTGGTAAGGAGCGCGTCCGCAAGGAAACAGGTTCAAGTTCCGGGTCTTTGACTGCCGGTGTGCGAGCCTCCTTGCCTCTTTTTGGCGATGCAAACGTTGCTGGATCCTCAGGTCAGTCTCGGGGATTGGAGCGCTCCGTTACCTATGAAGTTGATTCTCAACGAGCATCGTTAGATGCTCTGGTGAGCTCAGATATATCGCTGCTGGTAGATGACTTTCACTACATACCCGCCGATGCGCAAAAAGGGATAATACAAGCCCTCAAGGGAGCTGTCTTCAAGGGACTCTCCGTCATACTACTTGCAGTCCCACATCGAGCATTTGATCCCGTTACCGTGGAACAGGAATTAGAAGGTCGTTTTAAGCATATTGAGATCCCGCCCTGGGATATGGATGACCTACTACTTATCCCTCAACGCGGCTTTCATGCGCTGAACGTCGTCAGCACTGATAATCTTAACCGTTCAATTTGCTCTGAGGGATTTGGAAATCCACTTCTCGTTCAGGAGATATGTAGCGAGCTTTGCATCAGAAGCGGCATATTTGGCCGCCTCGATGAAAGTCAAAAGCTTGATCACAACCTCCTTGAAGAGGCACTAGGAAATATTGCCCAAAGCAAAGGATTTCCTAAATACAGCAAATTGAAAGCCGGACCTGATGCCCGAAAGCAAAGACAACTAAGAAGCTTTAGAGATGGAACCTCTCAGGACAAATACTCGGCAATCCTTACTGCCGTTGCTAGTGTAGGTCCAAAATCTCGCACGAGTTATGACGAAATAAGGTCAGCATTACAGTCTCTATTAATGCCTTCATCCATGCCAGCAAAACACGAGATAACATCCGCACTTATCAACATGAGTCGAATTGCTCGAGAGAAAATTGAGGGGGAGCCGCCAATTGAGTGGGTGGGATCTGACGACACCCTCGTTATTACAGACCCGTTTTTGCTCTTCTACATGAAGTGGGCCACGCATCACGAGGCGCCGGGAAGCCACACCCCTTCTCCTTAGTCGGTGATGATCAACGTCATCCCAACCGCGCCGCCTTCCGCAGCGCCTCGTTCATCCGCGCCTGCCGCCCTGGCCCGCCCCCGCGAAACTTCTCGATCACGTCGGGATCGAGCCGCAGCGTCACCTGACGCTTCGCCGTACCGCGCAGCGGCGGGCGGCCGCGCACGCCGCCGTTGGGGCCGATATAATCCGTCACCGCCCGAACGGCCTTCCCGCTGATGCGCCATCCGGCCGCCTCGGCCAGTTCCCCGTCAGTTCCGGCGCGTCATCCGGATCAATCCCGTCCGACATGCTCAACCTCCCACTGATCCATGCGCCGCGTCGAAATCACCCGAACGCCTTCGTCAGCGGAACCACCGCGATCGCGCTCCGTTGCCCCTGTCCCACGCCCCAGCCTTCGGAGATTAACATGGATTACAAGAAGTTAGGCTTCGGCCTCGGACTGTTCTCGATCGCGCTCGGCGTGGCGGAGCTGGTCGCGGCGCGGCGGATCACGCGTTCGCTCGATGCCGAGGGGCATGAGACATTGGTGAAGGCATTCGGCGCACGCGAATTGCTCGCCGGCGCCAACCTGCTCGCCGCCCCCGCCGTCGCCACCAACGTCTGGAACCGCGCCGCCGGGGACGTCATGGATATCGCCGCCGCCGGCGCCGCCGTCCGCAACAGCCCGAAGAACCGCGCCGCCTGGGGCACGCTGGCCTTTGTCGTCGGCGCGCTGGTGCTCGATACCTGGGTCGCGCGCGGGCTGGACAAGCAGACGGGCAAGACCTTCCCCGTCGACGCCGGGCCCCTCGCCGCCTAGGCACTCCCCGCAGCAGGATCGGGCGGTGCCGCGCCCCGCCCCGATGGGGGCGTCAGCGCTCCGCCTGATCCGGCCCGTCCGGCGCCGAAAACCGCCGGGCCAGCGCCGCGACATCCTCGCCCGGCGCCACCACCAGCCACTCGCCCGGCCGGCGCGTATCCACCACCGTCACCGCATTCTTCGGGCACAGGCCAAGGCACTTCACCTCGACCACGCCGACCTGCGCCTTGCGCTTCTTACCGAACCCCGGCTCCCGCCGCAGCGCCTTGGCCAGCCCGTCGCGACCCTTCTCGCCAAAGCCGCCGTCGACCTTGCGGGAGCATTTGGCGCATACCAGCACCGCATCGGTCCAGTTGGACTTGGCGCGTTTCACGCCGGCTTCCAGGTCCGCCGTTCCTCGGCGGTGCGCAGCACCTCATAGGCCGCCTGGATCGCCTGAAAGCGCTTGGCCGCCTCCGCGTCGCCCGGGCGCACATCGGGATGGTTGGTCTTGGCCAGCCGACGCCACGCCAGCCGCACGTCGTCGAACGTCGCGTCCGTCTCCAGCTCCAGCACCTCCAGCGCGCGCATCTCGTCGCGCGATCGGCTGCCGTCGCCCGATCCGGCCCAGCTTTGGTAGCGCGATTGCTCATAGCCCGACGCATCGCGCCGCTCGGCCTGTTCGCGCGCCGCCGCTTCCTCCGCGTCCAGCCCTTCGAAGTAATTCCAGCCGCGGTTATATTCGGCCGCATGCGTCTGGCAGAAATACCAGCGCTCCGGGCTGTTGGGGGATTTGGGGGCGGGGCAATTGCCCGGCTCGTCACAGCCATGCCGGTCGCACAGCCGCACGGCAGTCGCTTCACGGGATGCGCCATAACTGCGCCAGCGGGGAAAGCCCCAGTCGTTGGATCGGGAGGAACGCGCCATTGCCCCTGATCTAGCGATTGAAGGCGAAAGGTTAAAGGTGACACCAGAGGGCCTGTAAGCCGGGTTCTGTCCCCCCTTGCGGGATAGGCGACCATTCCTCTCGGCGCGCCGTTGCCGACGCGCTCCAGCAACCAACCCGGGCAGCAGGTGGGAACACACCCCGGGGATCAAGTCCCCATGCCGCCCCTATTCGGTCTTGCTCCCGGTGGGGTTTGCCATGCCGCCGCCGTTACCGGCCGCGCGGTGCGCTTTTACCGCACCCTTTCACCCTTGCCCGGCCGAAGCCTTCATCTGAAAGATTGGGCGGTCTGCTCTCTGTGGCACTTTCCCTGGGGTCACCCCCGGCGGGCGTTACCCGCCACCGTTGTTCCATGGAGCCCGGACTTTCCTCGGCGCGGGACCAGCCCACGACGCGGCCGCCCGGCCCTCTGGTGTGCGCGCGGCTGTAGCGTGGCGGCGCGGGAATGCAATCATGCCCGTGTGCGCCACTTCGGATCGCCCACCACATTCTCCTGCGGCATCGGGCTGATCCAGCGGTACGCCATGCCCCCGATCGCCCCGCCGATCAGCGGCGCGACCCAGAACAGCCATAGCTGCGCCATCGCCCATCCCCCGACGATCAACGCCGGCCCGGTGCTGCGCGCCGGATTGACGGAGGTATTGGTCACCGGGATGCTGATGAGGTGGATCAGCGTCAGCGCCAGGCCGATCGCGATCGGCGCGAACTGCACCGGCGCCCGGCCATGCGTTGCGCCCATGATGACGAACAGGAACCCCGCCGTCAGCACCAGCTCGCTGATCCACGCCGCGGTCAGCGAATAGCCGCCGGGCGAATGTGCGCCATAGCCATTGGCGGCAAAGCCCGACGTCGCCGCGTCGAACCCCGGCGCCCCGATCGCGATCAGGTACAGCACAAACGCGCCCAGGATCCCGCCGATCACCTGCGCGACGATATAGGGCAGGATGTCGATCACCGGGAACCGCCCGCCGACCGCCAGCCCCACGGTGACCGCCGGGTTCAGGTGGCATCCCGAAACATGGCCGATGGCATAGGCCATGGTCAGCACGGTCAGCCCGAACGCCAGCGACACGCCGGCAAAGCCGATCCCCAGTTCGGGAAAGGCGGCCGCCAGCACCGCCGATCCGCACCCCCCGAACGTCAACCAGAACGTGCCGATCAGTTCGGCTGCATACTTGCGAAAATTCTCCACGCTTTCTCTCCGACCAGCGCCGCTGGGCCGAAGGAAACAGGGAAAGTCTGCGCAGTGAAATTGGGGGATTGCCCCAGCCGCCGCGGCCGGGTGAACCGCGCCTAATCGTCCCCCTGCGGCTTGGGCAGCAGCAACGCGAGCAGGATCATGCGGCATTCCGCGTCGATCTCGCCGTCGATCAGTTCGGGCCGGAACCGCCGCTGGAACGCGACGATGGCCGCCATCTTGTCGCTCACGTCATAGCCGAACCGCTCCAGCGCCAGCAGGAACGCCGCCTCGCCCCACATCGGGTCCATCAGGTTCCGGGTCGGCCGCGGCAACGCCAGCCGAAGCCGCGCCAGCTTGCCCCAGGGGAACAGCTCGCCCGGATCACGCTTGCGCGCCGGTGCAATGTCGGAATGCGCGACGATGTTGCCGCGGGTGATCTCGTACCGGTCCTTGATCGCATGGACCAGCCGGATCACCGCATCGACCTGCGCGTCCGGGAACGGGCGATAGCCGAATTCATGCCCCGGGTTGACGATCTCGATCCCGATGGAGGCGGAATTGATGTCGGTGATCCCGCGCCAGTGCGACTTGCCGGCATGCCACGCACGCTTTTCCTCCGGCACCAGCCGCAGGATCGTGCCGTCCTCCTCCACCACATAATGGGCGGAGACCTTGGCCTCGGGATCGCGCAATCGCGCGATGGCGGACGGGCCGTCCACCATGCCGGTATAATGGAGCACGATCATCGTGATCGGCAGCGTGCGCTCGTCGAAATTGGGCGATGGCGCCTCGATTGGCGTCATGGATACTCCTGCGGGCCGCTCGTCACGAACCCCGCCTTACAACGCGCGCCCGCCGCCCGCCATGCCGTTCAGCGCGGCGGCAACAGCTCGTAGAGGCCGCGGAACTGCTTGCTCGGCGCGAAGCGGTCGGACTGGCCGATCACGGTCTCGCCTGCCCCCAGCATCAACAGCCCGCCCGGCTTCAGGCTGCGCGCAATCGTCTCCAGCACGCGTGGCCGCAGCTCGGGTGCCAGGTAGAACAGCACGTTGCGGCAGAATACCGCATCCAGCCGCCCCGCCGGCGCGGGATCAAGCACCAGGTTGCTGCGCCGCCACGATATGCCGCGCACCAGGGCGGGCTGCGCGATCCAATCATCGCCCTCCTGGTCGAACCAGCGCACCATGCGGCCGATCGGCAACCCGCGCTGGATTTCGAAATGCGAAAAGCGCCCCGTGCGGGCCCGTGCGATGGCGGTTGCCGATACATCGCTGGCGATGATCTCGGGGGCCGGGCCGCCACGCTCGGCAAAGGCGATCGCCAGCGACAGCGGCTCCTGCCCCGTCGCGCATCCCGCGCACCAGATCCGCGGCGTGGCTTCAGTGCTGGCAGCAATCGCCGCGGCCGCCGCGACGATGACGTCGCCGTCGCGAAAGAAGGACGTCTCCTGGTTCAGCAGCGCGTCGACGATGCGGTCCGCCAGCGCGGGGTTGCGCCCGTCGCTCACCTGCCCGACCAGCTCGTCGACGGAGGCGGCACCATTGGCGGTGGCCAGCGGGCGCAGCGCGGTATCGATCCGCCACGCGCGATTGGCGGCGATCTGCTGCCCAGTCCGGTTTTCGAGCAGGGTCGCCAGCGCAGCCACCGTCGCGGGGCTCGCCTGCGGTGCGATCATCACCTGGCTCAACGGCATGGTACGGCCACCATCTGCCCGGCCACCACGCCGCCGATCGCCTCGGGCGTCAGCACCGCGTCCGCCAGGCCCGCGGCGGCGACCGCACCCGGCATCCCCCATACGACGCTACTGGCGCGATCCTGCACCACCACCGTGCCGCCCGCCTCGCGCACCGCGCGCGCCCCGTCCAGTCCATCGCGTCCCATGCCGCTCAGCACGATCGCCAGCAGCCGCGCGCCGTAGCGGGCAGCGGCGCTTTCGAACATCGGGTCGACCGACGGCAGGTTGCCGTTCGCCACCGGCACCTGCGACAGCCGCACATTGGTCCGCCCGCTGCGCAGCGGCGCAACGGTCAGATGCGCGTCGCCCGGTGCCAGCACGATCATGTCCGGCTCCAGCGTCATCCGCTCGGTCGCCACGACACACCGCCGCCCGACCGCGCTTTCCAGCTGCCGTGCGAAATGCGGCACGAACGCCTGCGGCAGATGCTGCGTCACCATCACCGGCGCGCGGAAAGTCCCCGGCAGGTCACGCAGCACGTTGTTCAGCGCATGGATGCCGCCGGTCGACGCACCGATCGCCACCGCGTCAAACGGTCGCGCCGCCAGCCGCGCGATGGGGGCGCCGCCGCCCATCGGCTCGCCAGGATCGGTCAGCCGCGCGATCTTCTCGGCCAGTGCCTTGGCGAAACTGCCGGCGGAAATGCTGCGCCCCGGCTTCACCAGCGTATCCGCCGCCCCCAGCGCCAGCGCCTGAACGGTCGCCGCCGCCCCGGCGTCCGCCGCCGAGGAGACGACCAGCACGCGAGCGCCGCGCCCCGCCGCCAGCAGGTCCGGCAGTCCGCTCAGCCCGTCGACCCCCGGCATCTCGAGGTCGAGCAGAATCACGTCGACCGTCTCGGTGGCGAGAAAGGCAAGCGCCGCCGGCACATTGGCCGCCGCACCCGCCACCTCGCACGCGCCATCGTCGCTGGCGATCCGTGCCAGCACCGTGCGCGCGACCACCGAATCGTCGACGATCAAAATCCGGCACCCGCCGGCACGCACCGGATGGAGAACCGCTCGGCTCGCCACGGTTCAGGCGAGACCGACGATCTGCAGCTTGCTTTGCAGCGTCTCGCGATCGAACGGCTTCATCACATATTCGTCCGCGCCCGCCTCGATCGCGGCGCGGATATGCGCCACGCCATTCTCGGTGGTGCAGAACACGACCTTGGGCCGCGGCGACACGTCGGTCTCGCGCAGCGCGCGCAGGAATTCCATCCCGCTCATCACCGGCATGTTCCAGTCGAGCAGGATCACGTCGGGGATGCTGGCGTTGCACGCGTCCAGCGCCTCGCGCCCGTCCGCTGCCTCGCTGACCGAGAAATCGAGCCCCTCCAGGATGTGGCGGGCGACCTTTCGGATCACTTTCGAATCGTCGACCACCAGACACGATTTCATCACGATACCCCTACAACCTGTTGATCGCCGTCATGCCGCGCGAAGCGTAAGGACCGCGTTAATCGCGCGCGTCCTCGGCCATCGCGCCGACTAGCGCGGCAAGGTCGATCACCAGCAGCGGCTCGCCGTCGCGCTCCGCCGATCCGGTCGCGACCCGCGACCATCGCGCGCCCAGCGCAAGCCCGGTCGGGATCGGCAGCACGTCAATCGGTGCGACATCCTCCAGCGCCTCGACCAGCATCGCGTGGTGATGGCCGTCGACCACGGTGATGATCGCGCGCTGCGTCCCCTCACCACCCGCGGGCAGGTCCAGCAGCTGCCAGGTGTCGACCACCGTGACCACGCGGCTGCGCAGCGCGGCGAGGCCGCGCACCGCCGGATGGCTGCGCGGCGCCGGCACCACGGCATCGATATCGACGACCGATTCGACCATCTCGGCCGGCACGGCGATCGCCTGCCCACCCAGTCGCGCCAGCAGGTGCAGGGTGCCGCTCATCGCGCCGCTCCCGCCGACAGCGCCTGCGCCAGCGTTATTGTATCAAGCGTCGGCTGCCCCGTCGCCGCGTCACGGCTCAGCCGCACCACCCGGCCCACCGCCGCCGGCTCGTCATCGGCCGCCAGCGTCACGACCGCCGTCTCGCCCGGCGCCAGATCGCGCGCCACGCGATAGCCCGCCGCCTCGATCATCGGCCGCAGCATCGTGTCCGTCCAATGGCTGTCGACACCCTGGACGAGGCAGATCGGCCGCCCGCCGCCGCCGCCATCATTGGGCGGGCTCCACCACGCGGGGTCGATGAACTCGACCGGCGCACCATCGATCATCGCCACCCCGCGCACGCGCGGATCGGCGGCGGGGAGCAACTCGTCGGGCACCGTCACGATGTCGAGCGCGCGCCGTACCAGATAGCCGGTCGCCTGACCCGCCCCCGGCAGCATCAGCATCGTAAGCTCCGCCCCCGCCGGTACCCCCGCCTGCTCACCGATCGCCGGATCGACATGCACCGCGACCATCCCCTGCCGCCCGCGCGCCCACCAACGGCCGCCGGCCTGGCACAAGGATCCCGGCTCGACCGCCTCGATCCGCTCGACCGCATCGAGCGCCACCACGCGCCGCCGCCCGTCGAGCGCCTCGATCATCAGCGCGGCGATGCCCGGCGGCGCGGCCTCCTCGGCCGGCTCCTCGACCGCGATCACCCGCTCGAACCGCAGCCCCGCCTGCTCGGCAATCCCCGCGCAATCGAGCAGCAGCAGCGGCCGCCCGGTATCGAGCAGCATCTGCCCGGCATAGATGCCCGCCATCATCACGGCCGGCGCGACCGGCTTCACCACCAATTCCTGCGTATCGTCGACGCCATCGACCCCCAGCGCGTAGCTGCCATGCGCCAGGTTGACGATCATCAGCATCGTGCCGACGCCACCCGCCGCCTCGGGCCGCTCGCCCCCAAGCACCGCGTTCAGCCGGATCACCGGCAACCGCCGCCCGCGCACGCTCGCCAGCAGCGTATCGCCAACCGCATCGATCCGCACCGCCTCCGATCCGACCGCCACGATCTCCTCGATCGCTTGGCGCGGTACGGCATAATGCTGGTCGCCCGCCTCGATGATGATCGCCGACAGGATCGCCAGCGTCAGCGGCACTTCGATCGTCGTGGTCAGCCCGCGCCCGGCGACATTGTCCAGTCGGATGCTGCCGCCGATCTGCTCGACGTTGGTGCGCACCACGTCCATGCCGACGCCGCGGCCTGACGTGGTGGTCGCCTCATCGCGGGTCGACAGCCCCGGCTCGAAGATCAGGTTGAGCCGCGCCCGCTGGTCGAGCGCGCCGAGCTCCGCCGCCCGCGCCGGCTCCTGCGCGATGCGCTTCGCCAGCAGCTTGGCGGTGTCGATCCCCTGCCCGTCGTCGGCCACCTCGACGATGATGCGATTGCCCGATTGGCGCGCCACGATCGCCAGCCGCCCGGCCTCGGGCTTGCCCGCTCCCCGTCGCGCCTCCGGCGCCTCGATGCCATGGTCGATCGCATTGCGCACGATATGGACCAGCGGATCGCGCAACAGCTCGATCATCTCGCGGTCCAGCTCGACGTCGGCGCCATCGATCGACAGCGACACCTTCTTGCCCAGCGCCGCCGCCGTATCGCGCACCAGCCGGGGCAGCGCGGAAAACAGCGAATCGATCGTCTGCATCCGCGTCCGCGTCACCGTGTCGCGCAATTCGGCGACGGTCATCGACAGGCGGTCGACCGCGGTTTCCAGCGTCGTGTCACCACTGTCGCGCAGCCGTCTGGCCAGCTCGTTGCGCGCCAGCACCATTTCCGACACGCCGTTCATCATCCGGTCGAGCAGGTCGACCGACAGGCGGATGCTGCGCGCGGGCGCACGCGGCGCACTGGTGATCGGCACGACCACTGGCGCGGGCTCGGATGCCGGCGCGGTCTGCGCCTTCCCCTCCAGCGCGGCGAGCAGCAGGTCCTCGGCCGAATCGTCCAGCGCCGCGCCAGCGTCGATCGCCTCGACGATCTCGCCAATGCGGTCGACGATCGCCAGCACGGCATTGACCAGCGCCGGATCGGCGGCGCGTTCGCCCGACCGCACGCTCTGCAGCACATCCTCGGCCGCATGGCTCAGCCGGGCGAGCCGCGGCAGGTCAAGGAAGCCGCAACTTCCCTTCACCGTGTGGACGAAGCGGAAGATCGAATCGAGCCGGGCCCGGTCGGCGGGGTCCGCTTCCCACGCCACGATTTCGCCCGCCAGCGCGTCGAGCGTTTCGCGGGTTTCCGCGATGAATTCCTGCAGCAGATCGTCCATTGCCCGCCCGCCATGGGGCAGCGGCGGTAAATTCCGCGTTTATTGCCTCAATGGGGCCGCATCGTCGCGCCGAACAGCATCACGTCCTCGGCCGGTGCGCTCACCAGCACGCGGCCATTGGCCGCTTTGACCATTTCATGCACCAGGAACGCGGCCGCCACGCGTGGCGTCACGGCCTCGGACGCGCGGCCATCGACCAGCGTGGAACGCAATTCGTCGTCCAGCGTGATGCGCGGCCCCTCGGCCTTCATCACGATCTCGATCGCGGTGTCGCCGCTCTCGCTGCCGATATCCAGCGATCCGCCGCGTACCAGCGTGTCGCCGGCGATCATCGCCATGTTCAGCAGCACCTTGATCGCCGCCTTGGGCAGCATCGGCTCCTCGACCAGCCAGTTGACCTTCAGCCGCTTGGTCTCGCCGAACAGCCCCTCGATCGCCTGCTGCGCCTCGCGCGTGTCGACGGCCTCGCCGAACCCGCCCGCCGCGCCGAACGCCAGGCGGAAGAATTTCAGCTTCGCGGCCGACGTCCGCGCGCTTTCCGCCATCAGCTCCATGCACCGCTCGCGCATCTTGGGATCGGTCTCGTCGGCCAGCAGCTCCAGCCCGTTGTTCAGCGCGCCGATCGGCGACAGCAGATCATGGCACAGGCGGGAGCAGAGCAGGCTGGCGAAGTCGACGGGATCGATGGTCATGCGCGTTCAATGACGCAGCGGACTTTACCGCGCAATGGCAAGGGCAAGCGGATCGAAGCGGCCGTGCACCGCTCCGTCGCGCACCGCCTTCCACGCGGTGATGTCGGTGCCTGCGACGATGATCCAGATGCTCCCGTCGGCGGCCGCGGCGTCGGCATCGGTGGCCGATGGCGTCGCCTGGCCCGACGGGTGCGAATGATAATGGCCGATCACCGCCGGCCCGCCCGCGCGCGCCGCGCGCAACGCGGCGAACAGCGCCGCCGGGTCCAGCTCGAAATGCGTCGCGGGCGTCGGATGGACATTGCGGCACACGACAAGCTGAGTCACATGGCCCGCGCAACCCAGCAACAACCCGCAGACCTCTTGGTCGCTTTGTGCCGCCCGCGAAATGATTTCGCCGGCCAGCGACCTTGAAAGATGCACCGTCTCACCCATCTAGGACACCTAATGGACCGGGGGGTTTCCATCATTCAAGCGACGATCGCACCGGCTGCCGATACATGGCGGCTCGACCGTGCGCTTGCCGATGCCGTGCCGACGCTTTCGCGCGAACGACTGAAGGTATTGATCAACGCCGGCCAGGTCACCCGCGAAGGGCTGGCGGTACGTGATCCTGCGCGTCGCGCCGCCGCTGGCGAGGTCTATAATGTGGCCGTGCCGGCCCCCACGCCGGCGCATAACGAGCCGCAGGACATCCCCTTGGTGGTCGCCTATGAAGACGAACATCTCATCGTCATCGACAAGCCTGCCGGGCTGGTCGTTCATCCCGCCGCGGGCAACCTCGACGGGACGCTGGTGAACGCGCTGCTGCATCATTGCGGCGGCTCGCTCTCGGGCATCGGCGGCGTGGCGCGGCCCGGCATCGTCCACCGCATCGACAAGGACACCTCCGGCCTGATGGTCGCGGCAAAGACCGATCGCACGCATGAGGGGCTGGCCAAGCAATTCGCCGCACACACCATTGACCGGCGCTACAAGGCGATCGTCGGCGGCCGCCCGATGCCGCCCGCGGGAACCGTCGACGCGCCGCTCGCCCGCTCGCCGCACAACCGCAAGAAGGTGGCGATCGTCGCCGGCGGCAAGCGTGCGGTGACGCATTACCGTACCGAACATCTGCTGCGCGACGCGGCGCTGGTCGAATGCCGGCTCGAAACCGGCCGCACCCACCAGGTCCGCGTCCACATGGCCTCGATCGGCCACGCCTTGCTGGGCGACCCGGTCTATGGTAGAACAAAACCAGTTCATAAGCGTCAACTTGATGAACTTTCGTTCCGGCGACAGGCGCTGCACGCAGCCCGGCTGGGGTTCGTTCATCCGATCACAAGCACCGCTTTGTCGTTCGAAAGCGCGATGCCTGCAGACATGCAGGAACTGTTCAGTCAACTCGACGTATAGGGTGTAACCGCCTGCGCTGATCTGCGCGTGGCGTTCCCCGGAAAGGGAGATTAGGTACTCATGGCTAGCGGCAACGTCCCAGCGACGATCCCCGCTCTCGGCGGCGAGCAGAGCCTCAACCGCTATCTCGCCGAGATCAAGAAGTTTCCGATCCTGGCGCCCGAGCAGGAATATATGCTCGCCAAGCGTTTCCAGGAACATGGCGATCCTGAGGCGGCAGCTCAGCTCGTCACCAGCCACCTGCGTCTCGTCGCGAAGATCGCGATGGGCTATCGCGGCTATGGCCTGCCCGTGTCCGAGCTGATCAGCGAGGGCAATATCGGCCTGATGCAGGGCGTGAAGAAGTTCGAGCCCGATCGCGGCTTCCGCCTCGCCACGTATGCGATGTGGTGGATCCGCGCCTCGATCCAGGAATTCATCCTGCGCTCGTGGAGCCTGGTGAAGATGGGCACCACCGCCGCGCAGAAGAAGCTGTTCTTCAACCTGCGCCGGATGAAGGCTCGTCTCGATGCGTTCGAGGACGGCGATCTGAAGCCGGAGGATCTGACCAAGATCGCGACCGATCTGGGCGTCAGCGAGGCCGACGTGGTCAGCATGAACCGCCGCATGGCGATGGGCGGCGACACGTCGCTCAACGTCTCGATGCGCGAGGATGGCGAGGGGCAGTGGCAGGATTGGCTGCAGGACGATTCGCCCCTGCAGGATCAGATCGTTGCCGATGCGCAGGAGGCTGAAGTCCGCCACGACATGCTCGTCAGCGCGATGGACAGCCTGAACGATCGTGAAAAGCACATCCTGACCGAGCGTCGCCTGACCGACGATCCCAAGACGCTGGAGGAACTGAGCCAGGTCTATGGCGTCAGCCGCGAACGCGTCCGCCAGATCGAGGTGCGCGCCTTTGAAAAGCTGCAAAAGGCGATGATGAAGGTCGCCGGCGAAAAGCGGCTTCTGCCGGCCTGACGGACACGGCCTGCCGGGGCGTCGATCGGTGCCCCGGCAGGACCGCCTGCCACTTACCGCTTGAAACCCCGCGCGCCGTCGCCCACCCCCGCCGCCAAGGACAGGTGACGACGAAACGATGTGGCGCGACATCAAGCAATTATACGCCGACTGCCTCGCCTTTGCGCTGGCGCTCCCGATCCTGTTCTCGATCCCCGCGGTGCTCGAATTCGGCCAGCACGTGGTGGAGATCGACCTTGGCCTCTTCTCGCAGGGCTTCCGCGCCACCGCCGCGCTCGATCAACGCCGCCTGTCGCTGGGCTTCGCCAAGATCCTCGCCATGCTGCTGCCCTCCTATTGGTTCATCCGCTTCATGGCCTCCGGGCGCGACGCCGCCTGGGCCAAGAAGGTCGAGCGGCCGGCCGTGACCCTGTTCGGCATCCAGTTCGCGATCCTTGCCATGGTCCAGTGGCTCTCGCTGTTCGGGCCGCCGCCGGGCCTCGTTCTCGACCTTCCCTTCGCCTGGTGGGAATATGCCTCGCTAGCGCTGGGCGTGCTCGCCGCCGTACTCGGCATCTATCTTTCCGCATGGCGCGTGGCCTGGCCGCTGGGCAACACGGCGATCGGTCCGCTGCGCTCGATCGCGATCATGGCCGGCAGTTTCTGGCGCGCCGTGGTCTACATGATCGCCGGCTTCCTGCCGCTCGCCGCGCTGCATCAGGCGCTGAACATCCTCCCGGTCGGCGCGCCCGCGTGGGTCGTGTGGCTGGCGCTGGTCCTTGACTCATTGGTGGTCGGCTTTCTCGCACTCGCCTCGACCGGCGCGATCTTCCTCGCCGCGCGCCACGCGGCCGAACGGCGGAACCTTGCCCTCATCCCGCGCTGATCGCTGCCGCGTATGAGCATCGCTGACCCTGTCCGCGCGCCCGGCCGGATTACCGCGATCGACGGCGTGCGCGGCTTCGCCGTTCTCGGCATCCTCCTGCTCAACATCGTCGCCTTCGCGATGCCGAGCTATGCCTATGTCGATCCCACCGTCTACGGCGGCAGCACCGGCACCAATTGGTGGGCCTGGGCGCTCGCCTTCATCCTCGCCGACGGCAAGATGCGCGGCCTGTTCACGATGCTGTTCGGCGCCTCGACCCTGTTGATCGCGGATCGGGCGCTGCGCAGCGGCAGGTCTCCGGCCCGCATCCATTATGCGCGAATGGCGACGCTGTTCGCGATCGGGATGGTCCACGCCTATCTGATCTGGCCCGGCGACATTCTGGTGCTCTACGCCCTGTGCGGCGCGCTGGTGTTCGTCGCGCGCGACTGGCCCCTCCCCCGCATGTTCGCGATCGCTACCCTGCTGATCGCCGCCCCGCTCGTCAGCGGCATCATCGATCATGCGGCGGCCGAGCATTTCCGCGCGCTTGCCCTGTCGCCCCGCGCGTCCCCCGCAATCCTCGCCGAATGGGCCCACTATCAAGCGGAGATGGACAGCCTGCGCGCGACCGTCCCGGCGGAGTTGGCCGCCTTCCGCGGGGACTGGCAGCAAGTCACCGCGATGCGCGCAACGCTGGCGTGGCAGGCCCAGCGGCAGATCTTCCCCGATCTCGCCGCCGAGACAACCGGGCTGATGCTGCTCGGCATGGCGCTGTTCCGCAGCGGCTTCTTCACCGGCGACTGGCCCGCCCGGTGGACGCGCGCGGTGCTCCTGATCGGCTACGGCCTGTGCCTCCCCGCCTATGTCGCGCTGGCGCTCTGGATCAGCGCCTCGAACTTCGATCCGATCGTGCTGATGCTGGCGGAGCCGTTGCACCTCGTGCTCCTCCGCCCCGCCATGGCGCTCGCCCATGCCATCCTCATCATGGCGCTGATCACCCGCATTCCGACCGCCTGGTTACCAATCCGGCTGACGGCGGCCGGGCGGATGGCCTTCACCAATTATCTCGCGACCAGCATCATCTGCACCCTCCTCTTCTACGGCTACGGCCTCGGGTGGTTCGGCTATCTCCAGCGTTGGCAGCTTTATCCTGTGGTCGCCGCGATTTGGGCGCTGATGCTCCTCTGGTCGAAACCCTGGCTCGATCGATTCGCCGCCGGCCCGCTCGAATGGGCGTGGCGCTCGCTGACGTTCGGGAAGCGCCAACCATTTCGTCGCCGGTCACCCTCCGACGAGCGCTCTTTTGCGAATTAGACGCAATTATAGTTGCGACCTGTTCTCATGAGCGATATGCACCTCTCAACGAAAGGTGCTCTTCATGGTCGTTTGCGTTTGCAATGCTATTCGTGAAACCCAGGTCCGCGAGGCGGCGCGCGCCGGCTCGACGACGGCATGCCAGGCCTATCGTTCGCTCGGCCGCCAGCCGAAATGCGGTCAATGCACGCCCTTCGCGCGAGCCATTATCGATGAAGAGCGTGCTGCTGCATAACATTCGCACATTCTAAAAACCGCGGAAATCCGCCAATTTTTGATTGCTGACCCTCCACGTCCCAAGGTAAGAACGGGAACGACATGGAGGTATTTCAATGAAGGGCGACCCGCGCGTCATCGAGTTTCTTAACGAGACGCTGAAGAACGAGCTGACGGCAATCAATCAATATTGGTTGCACTATCGCCTGCTCGAACATTGGGGCGTCAAGAAGCTCGCCGAATATGAGCGGCACGAATCCATCGACGAGATGAAGCATGCGGATTGGCTCGCCGAGCGAATCCTCTTCCTCGATGGCCTGCCCAATTTCCAGCTGCTCGGCCGCCTGCGCATTGGTGAGACCGTCGAGGAGGTGCTGAAGGCCGATCTCGCGATGGAGATCGAGGCCGTCGCCCAGCTGAAGGCCGCGATCACTTATTGTGAAGAGGTCAAGGACTTCGGCAGCCGCGACCTGTTCACCCGTATCCTCATCAGTGAGGAAGAGCATGTCGACACGCTCGAACGCCAGTTCGAGATGATCGAGCGCATGGGGCTGCAGAACTACATCCAGCTCAATGCAGAGGCTGACAAGCCGCACGGCTGATACGGTACAGGCGCCATCCCGCGGGTGGCGCCTGCCCTGTCCCGGCGCGCCACGCCGGCGCTCGCTCTAGCCAAATGCCGCGCCGCGGCGTCCTGCTATCCGATGATATTCGCCGGTGACGTCCGCCGCCCGAACCCGGCCGCCGACCGCCGCACCGGCGCCGGCCCCGCCTCGCGCTCCAGCAGCGCCAGCGTCTGGGTGAACAGCGGGCGCAGCGCGACCACATCCTCCAGCACGTCCTCCGGCGTATCGCGCGTTTCGACGCAGTCGCGCCCCATCGTCTCGATCCGCTCCGCCAGATCGGCCAGCGGCGCCGCGCCGAACTGCCGCGCCTCGCCCTTCAGCGTGTGCGCCGGGATTATCAGGCCGGCCGCATTCTTGGCGCGCATTGCCGCCTCGATCGCTGAAACCGACTTGATCCCGTCCTCGCGGAAATAGCCCAAGATGCGCTGGAATCCCGCCCCAAGCTCCGCCCTGGCCTTGGCAAAGGCTTCCCGGTCCACCAGGATTCCCGGCTCGAGTGACACGCTTGCTTCCCCCATTGTCGCATCTCGTGCGATCGTTGTTCGCCGCCCGGCCTAGGCCATCACGGTAAACAGCAGGTAAGCGTCAGCTACCGAACGGATTTTTGGGCGCGCGCAGCGTCAACCGGATCGGCACCGCGCCAAAGCCCAGGTCGCGCCGCAGCGAATTGACCAGATACCGCTCGTAGCTGGCCGGCAGCTGGTCCACGCGCGTGCCGAAGATGACGAAGCTGGGCGGGCGCGTCTTCACCTGCGTGACGTAGCGCATCTTGATCCGCTTGCCGCCCGGCGCGGGTGGCGGGTTCGCCTCGATCGCACGCTCGAACCAGCGGTTGAGTTCGCCCGTCGGCACGCGCCGCGACCATGCCTCGCGCGTCTCGAACGCGGCGGCCAGCAACTGGTCGATGCCGCGTCCCGTCATCGCCGATACGGTGATCAGCGGCACGCCCTTCACCTGGCTCAGGCCATCGCCCAGCGCCGCCTTGACGCCGTTGAACAACGACGAGGGGTTGTCCGCGACGTCCCATTTGTTCAGCGCGATGATCAGCGCGCGGCCTTCCTCCAGCACGCGGTCGGCGATGCGCAGGTCCTGCGACTCCAGCCCCAGCGTCGCATCGAGCAGCAGCACCACGACCTCGGCAAAATCCACCGCATGCAGCGCATCGGCGACCGACAATTTCTCCAGCTTGTCCTGGACCTTGGCGCGCTTGCGCATCCCGGCCGTGTCGATCAGCCGCACCGGGCGGCCCTGCCACTCCCAGTCGATGGCGATCGAATCGCGCGTGATCCCGGCCTCGGGACCGGTGATCATGCGGTCCTCGCCCAGCATCCGGTTGACCAGCGTCGACTTGCCGGCGTTCGGCCGCCCGACGATCGCCAGCTTCAGCGGCGCGGCGGGATCTTCCTCGTCCTCGTCGGGAACGTCCTCCTCGTCGCGCTCCAGGTACGGCAGCAGCGCCTCGAACAGGTCCGCGACGCCCTCGCCATGCTCGGCGGACAATTGCACCGGATCGCCAAAGCCAAGCGCCAGCGCTTCCAGCACGCCCTGCTCGCCCGACCGGCCCTCGGCCTTGTTGGCGACCAGCACGATCGGCGTGGTCGATCCGCGCAGCCAACGGCCGATCTCCTCGTCCAGCGGTACGATGCCGGCGCGCGAATCGATCATGAACAGCGCGACATCGGCCTGCGCCACGGCGGCCTCGGTCTGCATCCGCATCCGCCCGGGCAGCGACTGCGGGTCGTGATCCTCATAGCCCGCGGTATCGACCACGCGGAAATCGAGCCCCAGCAGGTGCGCCTCGCCCTCCCGCCGGTCGCGCGTCACGCCGGGCCGGTCGTCGACCAGCGCCAGCTTCTTGCCGACAAGACGGTTGAACAGGGTCGATTTGCCGACATTGGGTCGGCCAACAATCGCAACAGTGGGAAGACGTGCCATCACGTGCCCCTACAGCGCCCCGCCCGACAGCGGAAGCCGCAGCGTGCTGCTCGCAGGAGCCGGCATCACTGCCGGCCTCCGATCAGCGATAGGCCGACAGCCGCCCCTTCTGGTCAAGGACGTACATCGTCTGGTTGGCGACGACGGGCGACAGCGTGAACGGCGCGCCGTTGTCGATCGTCACCTGCACGCTGCCGTCGGCCGGCGACGTGCCGACCAGCTGCCCGCGCGAATTGGTCAGCCACAGCCGGTCACCGGCCAGCACCGGGCCGAACCAGGTATAGGGGCCCTTGCGCTTCTCGACATTGCGATAGGCCTGCAACTGGTTGATCCAGCGCACCTTGCCGTTGGCACGCGACAGGCAGACCAGCCGCGCATCATCGGTGACGATGAACAGCCACTCGCCGGCCAGCCACGGCGTCGTGATGCTGGCAAAGTTCTGCTCCCACAGCCGCTGGCCGGTCGCGATCTCCACCGCCACCATGCGCCCGCCCTGCCCGACGGCATAGACGCGGCCGTCGGCGATCACCGGTTCGGCATCGATATCGGCAAGGCTCGACACCGACGTCGAGGAACTGGTGCGCGACAGTGCGTCCTGCCACAGGGTGCGGCCGTTCTCGTAGCGATAGGCGTTGAGCTCGCCCGTGGAGAAGCCCGCAACGATCGTGCCCGATGCGGCCGCGGGCGCCGCGACGCCGAACACGCCCTGCGTCTCGACGCTGGCGGTGGCCGTCCACACGACCTTGCCGTCATTCTGGTCGAGCGCGAACAACTGATTGTCCTGGCTCAGCACATAGACCTGGCCGTTGGCGACGGTCGGCGCGCCGCGCAGCGGACCGCCCGGCTTCGACCGCCATACGACGGCGCCATCGGTGGCGTTCAGCGCGACGACATCGCCCAGCCCGTCGGTCGCATAGACGCGCCCGCCGTCAAAGCTTGCCCCGCCGCCGAACAGCGCCGCCTTGTTGGCGTCACCATCGGACAGTGCGGTGGTCCACTGGCTCGCGCCCGTCTCGGCGGAAAAGGCATGGACGTTCGCTTCCACGTCGACGACGAACACACGCCCTTCGGCGATGACCGGCGCCGCGCCCAGCCGCTGCCGGTTGGAGCCGCCGTTGATCGATGCCGTCCACACGCGCGCGGGCGATGCGCCCAGCGCCAGCTGGCCCATCGACTTGGCGGCATTGCCGCCCGGCTGGGCCCATTCGGTGTTCACCACTGCCGGCGGCAACAGCACCTGGACGCCGGCCAGCGACGGATCGACCTCCGCCGCGCTTTCGGCCACCAGGATCGGAACGCGGTTACCGACCGTCGGCGTCTTCTTGGGCGAACCCTTGAACACGCCGCAGGCGCTCAGCCCCATCAGCGCCGCGAGGGCGATGGGCGCGGCAATCGATCTCTTCATTGCTTCGTCACGTCCTCTTTCGTGCCTGCCTCGGCCGGCACGGCATCGACGCCCAATAGGCCCGCCATCTGAACTGCGCGTTGACGGATCGACGGCGGCACCTGCTCCGCCTGGGCGATCTGCCCGAACAGCCGACCCGCCAGGTCGCGCTTGTTCTGCTTCAGATAGGCCATTGCCACCAGTTCGCCGGCGCTACCGAAATACGGGTTCTCCGGCACCGCGATCGCGCGCAGCCGCTCGACCACCTGCTCGGGCTTCAGCGAATCATATTCCGCGCTCGTCTGTCGGATCAGCGCCAGGTCGCGGAACGGTTCTGCCAGCGACGTGTCGGATGCGATCGCGCCGAACTTGGCAGCCGCACCTTTCAGGTCGTCCTTCTGCAGCAGCAGGTCGGCCTCAGTGAACAGCGCCACCGCGCGATAGCCGGGCGCGCTGGAATCGGCGAGCTTGGCGAGCTCCGGCGACGCCTTGGCGGCATTGTTGGCCGCCAGTTCGTCCCAGACCAGCTGAAGCTGCTCGCCCTCGCGGCCGGCGGCTTCATTCTGCTGGTGGCGCCAGAACAGGTAGCCGGCAAAGATCGCCAGGCCCACCACCAGAAGAATGGCAATCGCCAACCCCCAGCGTTTCGCCAAAGCGGCCGCCTGCTCCTTGCGGAGTTCCTCGTCGACTTCACGCAGGAAGGCTTCGTTGTTTTGCGGCGTCAGCGCCACGGCTTACTCCAACTTGTCGGAAAGGCGGCGGACGATACGCTCACCGCTGGAAAAACAAAAGCGGCTCAGGATTTCGGAACGTAGATCTGGTCGGCGCCCGGAAATGCCCGCTGGCGCACCTCGTCGGCATAGCTTGCCGCGCGTTCGCCGATATAGCCGGCCATGTCGCCATAGCGCTTCACGAACTTGGGCACGCGCTCGAACATGCCCAGCATGTCCTCGGTCACCAATACCTGGCCGTCGCACTCCGCAGAGGCGCCGATGCCGATGGTGGGAATCGCGACCGAGCGGGTGATCTCCACCGCGATCGGCTCCATCACGCCCTCGATGACGATCGAGAAGGCCCCCGCTGCCGCAACGGCCTGTGCATCGCCGATGATCTTCTTGGCCTCGGCCTCCGACCGCCCCCGCGCGCCATAGCCGCCCAGCGCGTTCACCGCCTGCGGCGTCAGCCCGACATGCGCCATCACCGGGATGCCGCGCTCGGACAGGAAGGAGACGGTCGGGGCCATCGCCGCCCCACCCTCCAGCTTCACCGCCGCCGCGCCGGTCTGCTTCAGCAGCCAGGCCGCGCTTTCGAACGCCTTTTCCGGGCTCGCCTCATAGCTGCCGAACGGCATGTCGACGATGACCATCGCATGATAGCTGCCGCGCACCACCGCGGCCCCGTGCGCCGCCATCATGTCCAGCGTGACGGGCACGGTCGAAGGAAGGCCGTAGATCACCTGACCCAGGCTGTCGCCGACCAGCAGCATGTCGCAATGCGGATCCAGGATCTGCGCCATGCGCACGGTGTACGCGGTCAGCATCACCAGCGGCTCCTTGCCCTTGCGCTGGCGCACGGCGGGAACCGTCACCCGCTTCATCGGTGTCGCCACCGGCGTTGCCCGGCTGGTCGAGCTGTCGATCGTGAAGGTCGTGGACATGATGGGCGCTTAGCGGGTTCGTGCCGGGCAATCCAGCGGCAGACCTCAGTTCCCCTGCGCTCCCTCCTGCGCCGCCTCCTGTCGGCCCGCGGCTTCCAGCGCCTGCTGGAAACCATCCGGCGAAAAACCCACCGCGATCACGTCATCGACGACGAGGATCGGGCGCTTGATGGTCGATGGGTGCTCCTGCATGATCCGCAGCGCCGTTGCCGCGTCCAGCGACGCGCGCTCCTCCTCGGGCAATTTGCGAAACGTCGTGCCCTGCCGATTGAGCACCCGCTCCCATCCATGCTGCGCAATCGCGCGGTTCAGCACGTCACCGTCGACGCCGTCGGTCTTCCAATTGTGAAAGCGATAGCCGACCGCCTGGCCGTCCAGCCACACCCGCGCCTTCTTCACCGTGTCGCAATTCGGAATCCCGTAAACCGTCGTCGCCATCATCACCCTCGTCACCTTCAGCAGCGCTGATAGCGGTTTGTGACCGCAAAAGCAGTCGGCGTTCTCGCGCGCCAGGTGCAGGCGCGGCAGGTTCGGCGAGGCATGGCTCTGAAGCGGCCGGAAACGCACCGTCAGCTTGCGACTGTCATGACGGTCACACCGGGCCTGCTTCGCCTGGCCGGGGGCTTGAACGCGGATTCGAGACTGCAGGACTATCCGCTAGCCTTCTCATCTCGCAACCCAGCAACCGGGGCGGCGCAGAAGGCAGGAAAATCCAGAAGATCACCAAGGCTTATGGAATTGGCGATGAGCGTGGGGTGTGGCGAATACCCGGCATGCCAGGCTTTGGGCTCGACCGGGTTCCGCGCGATACTCATGCTGAAGAGGCGCCGAGGATGCGGCGATCGGTTGTCGGGTCCGGCATGGAGCAGGTCACTTTGATATAAGATGACCGTACCCTTACGGGGCGCCGTCTGCACCAAATGGAACATCTCACTGAGCACATCGCGATGCCTGTAAAGCCTCCATAATGTCCTTGGGCCCAGGTTCCGAATACTGAATTGCGAGTTCTTCCCCAAGATGAAGCGCATCAAATTCGGCTGATGCTCATCCCACGCGCTGGAAAATACGCGATCACGGAATTCGCCCCACGCCAAGGATGTCTTTCCTTGTTTGAGCATTCTCCACAGCTTCGCCAGGTTGTAGCAAAGGATGGAGGCATTACTTTTTACCCGAAACAGCTCCATTAGCTCATGAGCCGTGGCGCCACGCCGCTCTTCGGCGCGGCCGTCCAAGTGCGTCCCCGGAATGAACACCGTCCCGCCTTGAGCCTCTGATACATCTGCCACGGCGGCAAAGAGACTGATTACACCGGCTGGATCACGGTGAACATATTGATGCGACGAGCCAATATAGCTGGTCAATGTGGTGACCTCCAGCAGCGGATGCGTCCGGGCACAATAGGTTGAGATGACCGGTTCAATGCGCTGCGCCAACATGGCAGCAAAGCTCAATACCGGCATCGTCGAAGGCAGAGAGCAAAAGTCGCGACGCACGTAACGATTGTCAGTCTCGCTGGCGAATGAGCCCCGGACGCGATCAGGATCCTCGATTGTTTGACGAATCAGTTCCAGGCCAACATCTGATTCCTCGTCCGACATCAGGTCCGTGAAGATGACGAAGCCCTCCCGGTTCATCACCGTCAGGGCTTGTTGAACGCAGGCGTCCGTCAGCTTGCCGTCCGCGTTCAAGGTAGCGGGCACTTCAAACAAGGACATTTCATTGCGGGTCTCTAACTTCATGTCCGCTGCCTCATTTTGATCCGGCATTCGCCTTACGACCCACCTTTTCGGTACACTCATGCCTGATGTGTCGAAGACTGTGGGCCAACTCATGGCGACGCGCTAAATCACGTTATCGGGGTCGGGCGGCGCCATGGGGGTGCATCACCGGCTGACGGCGAATGCTGCCGCCGCGACGGCGGCTGCGGTGGCGACCTGCGCGACGATCCGATTGCGGTGCCGGCGCGCATCCATGCTCGCGGACAAGTCGGTACGCGCAAGCTCCGACTTCGGTCCCCATTTGAAGCTGAGGAGCCAGCCAAGGGGTGAGCTTCGCACGATCAACAGGTCGATCATCTGCGAACCCGGCCGCGCGCCCATCTCCTGCTTGTAGCCGCTATCGCCAACCCCCAGATCTACCGTCTGGACACCCTGACCGGCAGCCCACTGAAGCTGGCGATATGTGACGATCTTGCCCGGCCGGGCCGCTGCGAAGCGCTCGTCATAGCTGCTGGCGATGCTGTACTGACGCTCGCCTGCCCGAAGATCGAAGGAAAAGGCTGCCGGCTCCCCGCCGACGGTCAGGATGGTCGCGGAGAGAGCCTCCGCAATTTGGGGATCGCCGACTGCACGGCGCCACAGCGCGCATTGACCAGCCGCGAGAAACTGAGCGCCCCTGCCGTCGCTTCTTCGGCCGACCCAGCTATTCGCCTCAATCGCAGCCAGCGCCTCAAAGACGCCTTCGTTCCAGGCGGACCCGGTGACGAAGCGAACGTGAAGCTCTCCCTTTTTCGCCAGTTGCCGCTCGTAGTTTTCCAGGCGCCGGCGTGTCGATTTTCTCGGCCAGCCGCCGCTATCGATCTGATCGCGCAGGCTAAGTACGAAGGTCTTCCCGAGCGTCCGAACCAGAACCGTCCAGCCCGAGCTGACCGCGGCCTGTTCCAGCATCGCGACCGCCAGATCTTCTCTTAGCACCGGACCCACCCGCCACACCGGCGAGAGTGCCCGGCGCGCTCGCGGCGCTGACAGCAACGCCTGTAGCTCGGCCGGCTGAGCATCCGCGGCCACAGCGATGGAGCGGAACGGCCAGTAACTGCCCGGGACGGCGCGGATGCCCATCAAAGAAGGCCCAAGGCCGGCGGAGGGTATGGCAGCGACCGTGCTGCCGTCCGGCCGCATCGCCAGCACCGTCCGGGCATCAATCGCGTTGGCCGCCTTGAACCAAGCAGCGCCCATGAAGCAGGCCCCGGACCAGAGTCGCGGCGCCGGTGCGTCCAGCTTCGGCGAAATTCCGTGGGCGACTTCGACCCGAATGTCGGCTTCCGGTACGATGCGGCGTTCTACCACGTGATGCTCCCTAACATCGCCGAATAGAATGAGAATTAATAAGATTGCGCTAAGAATGTCGTCGCATGTTTGGTCGCGTGCATGCCTACTCTCCGCCGCCGCAGGTGTCCCAGGCGCAATTCAGCAAGCAAAAAAAGCTAACGGCTAGTTTCCGGTCATAGCTGTCATCAGATCAAATGACCGATGTAGCAAGACAATCGTCAGCCGGAGCGAGCGCTATTCGGGCGGTGAAGCGCCGGTACTTACGTCAGCGTCGTATCAGCCGCATGGGGGATCATGCCTCGCGCTCCGCTTGCAGGACCAGCGCGACAACATGGTTTCCACGGCAAATATCCGCTAAGGTCCCGGGGTGTCGAAACGCTGCCCGTCGCAGGACGGGAATGCGGCCGGCGCCCCGCACAGTTGCCTTCTGTTAGGAACTTGTCGGTAGGACGTGTTCGGGGCGAAGGTGATGAGGGGGAAGTTGGGGCAGGTGGCGAACGTGAGGGCATTTCTGTGCGCGTTGCTGCTGTTGGTCGCCAGCCTCCTTCCGCAGGGTGCCGCAGCGACAAAGATCGACCTGTTGCGCACCGCCTGCGTCACCAGCCTGCCCGACGGCACCACGCCGCAGGACATCGCCGCTGCGCCCTATGCCTGTGGCGACCGGGCGGACACGCGCCAGCACGAATGGATATGGCTGCGCCTCGATCACAAGCTGCTGAACGGGCTCGCCCCCGGCTGGCACTTGCTGGTCGATCAGACCCGCTTCGACAAGATTTCGGTGCTGGTGGTCGACCGCCACAGCACGCGGCGATCCACCTGGTCGGCCGGCGAACTGGGGGAAAATTGGGCGGCGGGCGGCTTGCTCAGCTTCCCCGTGGCAAGCGCCGGGTCGGACACCCGCGCGCTGTATCTCGGCTTTCGCAAGCTCGACACGCTGTCCTTGATGCGCAAGGTCGTGGCCGTCTCGCCCGACACTGCGTTTCGCGACGATGCGCGCTGGCTGATCCTGATGGGGCTGTTCACCGGCGCCTTGCTGTCGGCGCTGCTCTACAATGCCGTGATCCATGCCGGGCAACGCTATGCCTTTCAGCGCTGGTACCTGCTCTGGCTCACTGCGGCGCTTGCTTATGGTCTGACATGGACCAACATGGCCGCCTTCGTCTTCCCGTGGCTGGTCGGCCCGACGGCGGTACGGCTCGATTTCACCCTCGTCGGCCTGATGGTCGCGGCGGGCAACATGTTCTTCTTTGCGGTGATCGAACGCGGCATGCTGCCGCGGCCGCTGGTGGTCGCCGGCCGGTCGCTGGCGCTCGCCGGCGCGGTGCTCGGCCCGCTCGCCGCGGCCGATATGTTGCTGCCGCCCATCATCACCGATCGCCTCTTGAACTATGCCATTGCAGCGACCGGCGTGACCGTCGCGCTGTCGTGCTGGATCGCGGTCCGCCGCGGCAGCCGCGTCGTCTGGTTCTACATGGTCGGCTGGGGGCCCGTGATCTGCGTCTTCCTGGCGCGGCTCGCCCGCAACCTGGGCTTCGCGCCGCAAAATGATTTCGTCGACATGGCGACCTTCGCGGCGCTGGCGTTCGAGGGGCTGATCCTCTCGCTGGCGATCGCCGACCGCTTCCGGATGCTTCGACAGGAGCTCGAACTGTCCCGCCAACGGCGAGAGATCGTCCAGGCGGAGGCGAATGCGCTGCGCACCGCGGCGCGCACCGACTTCCTCACCGGCCTCGCCAACCGCGCCGCCTTCAAGGACGAGGCGGAGGAACTGATCTTCGCCGGCACGCCGTTCACCTTGTTCCTGATCGACGTCGATTACCTGAAGCATACCAACGACCGCGTCGGCCACGCCGGCGGCGACATCCTGCTGCGGGAGATCGCGCGCCTGCTCTCGACCGGTGTCGCGCAGGTCCCGGGCGCGCAGGTCGCCCGCATCGGCGGCGACGAATTCGTCATCCTGTGCCCGGGCGGCGAGGCATGTGAAACCGTGCTCGCCCGCGCCATCGCGGGGATGCAGGGCGCCCCGTGGCACTTCATGGGGGAGGAGCGCACCATCTCGCTCAGCGTCGGCTCGGCACGCTATCCCGAGGATGCGACGACGCTCGACCTCCTGTACCAGAACGCCGACCTCGCGCTCTACAATGCCAAGCGGCTCGGCCGGATGCGCTATTACCGCTACGATCCGCTGCAGCGCGCGCTTCGCGACCTCCAGGTCGAATTCAGCAACGACGCCCACCGCGCGCTGGAGCGCGGCGAATTCGCGCTCCACATGCAGCCGATCGTCACCCTCTCCTCGGGCGCGGTCTGCGGCTATGAGGCGCTGCTGCGCTGGGACCATCCCGAATATGGCATGATCACGCCCGAGCGGTTCGGCGATGTCCTCGTCGCGGAACGGATCGGGCTGCTGATCCAGGAGCGTGTGCTCGATCTCGCGCTGGGATGGATCCGTCGTCACGGCCCGTCGATCGGCACGCTCAGCGTCAATTTCACCGCGGCGCAGCTCGTCGGCCGGCGCGCCGCGGATCGCGTGCTCGAACGGCTGCGCTATCACGATGTCTCGCCCTCGCTGCTGTGCATCGAGGTGACGGAGGGCGTGATGCTGGATCGTGGCGCTGATTCGATCCTCGCCAATCTGCGCACCCTGCACGAGGCGGGCATTGCCATCGCGCTCGACGATTTCGGCACCGGCTACGCCTCGCTCGTCCACCTGCGCCAGATGCCGGTCGACCGCATCAAGATCGACCGCTCGTTCATCGCCAGCATCGACGAGCGCGACGGCGGGACGCTCGCGATCGTGCGTGCGATCATCGGCATGGGCCGCGGTTTGGGCAAGGTCGTGGTCGCGGAAGGAATCGAGACGGAGGCACAGGCCCACCGCCTCCGCCTCCTCGGCTGCCACGTCGGCCAGGGCTACTACTACGCGCGCCCCGCGCCCGATCCCGTGCCACAGCAACGCGCGCTTGCCGCCATGGCATGCCCGACGATCAAGATCGCCGCGGTGGAAGCCTGAACCCCGCGGCTCCTACCGCCGGGGCTACCATCTACACCCGGCGCGGCGACGCCGACCGCACGGGGATCATTCCCACTCGATCGTGCCGGGCGGCTTGGACGTATAATCATACGTCACCCGGTTGATGCCCTTCACCTCGTTGACGATCCGCGTCGACACCCGCGGCAGGAACCCGCCCGGGAACTCGAACGCCTGCGCCGTCATGCCATCGGTGGAGGTCACCGCGCGCAGTGCCAGCACGCTTTCATACGTCCGCCCGTCGCCCATCACGCCGACCGAGCGGACCGGCAGCAGCACGGCGAACGCCTGCCAGATGGCATCATAGAGCCCCGCATTGCGGATCTCTTCCAGATAGATGGCGTCGGCCTTGCGCAGGATGTCGCACCGCTCCTTGGTCACCTCGCCCGGAATACGGATCGCCAGGCCCGGCCCCGGGAACGGATGCCGGCCGACGAAGATGTCCGGCAGCCCCAGCTCGCGGCCAAGCTCGCGCACCTCGTCCTTGAACAGCTCGCGCAGCGGCTCGACCAGCTTCATGTTCATCCGCTCGGGCAGGCCACCGACATTGTGGTGGCTCTTGATCGTCACCGACGGCCCGCCGGTGAAGCTCACGCTCTCGATCACGTCGGGATACAGCGTGCCCTGCGCCAGGAACTCCGCCCCGCCGATCTTCTTCGCCTCGCTCTCGAACACCTCGATGAACGTCTTGCCGATGAACTTGCGCTTGGCCTCGGGGTCAGTGACGCCGGCCAGCCCGTTCATGAACAGCGCCTCGGCGTTCACGTGCACCAGCGGGATGTTGTAATGGCCGCGGAACAGGCTGACGACCTGGTCGGCCTCGCCGGCGCGCAACAGGCCATGGTCGACGAAGACGCAGGTCAGCTGGTCGCCGATCGCTTCGTGGATCAGCACCGCCGCGACCGCCGAATCGACCCCGCCCGACAGGCCGCAGATCACCTTCTTCTGGCCGACCTGCTCGCGAATCTCCGCGATCTTGGTCTCGCGGAACTCGGCCATCGTCCAGTCACCGGCCATGCCGCAGACATGACGCGCGAAATTCTTGATCAGCCGCGCGCCATCCGGCGTGTGCACCACTTCCGGGTGGAACTGCATGCCGTAGAACTGGCGGCTCTCATCGGCGATAATCGCGAAGGGTGCGCCGGGCGACGTCGCGACCGGCACGAAGCCGGGCGCCAGTTCGCTGACATGGTCGCCATGGCTCATCCACACCTGATGCCGCTCGCCCTCGCGCCACAGGCCGTCGAACAGGCCGCAGCCGCTCTCCACCTCGACGAATGCCTCGCCAAACTCGCCGGCATAGCCCTTCTCGACTCGCCCGCCGAGCTGCAGGTTCATGACCTGCTGGCCATAACAGATGCCCAGCACCGGCACGCCGCTGTCGAACACCGCCTGCGGGGCGCGGGGGCTTCCCTCGTCGACCACCGACGCCGGGCCGCCCGACAGGATGACGCCGCGCGGCTTCATCCGGGCAAAGGCTTCTGCGGCCGACTGGAAGGGAGCGATCTCGCTGTACACACCCGCTTCACGGACGCGACGCGCGATAAGCTGCGTCACCTGGCTGCCGAAGTCGATGATGAGTATGCTGTCGAGCTGTTCCATGGCGGGCCTGTAGCGATCCCGCGGCCCGCGCGAAAGAGGGACAAACCCGAAGACGTGCCGCCCCCTGCCCCTCACATCGTCGCTCATGCCCCCGAAGCAAAAGGGGCGCCCCGGCAAACCGGAACGCCCCCTTTCTTTGGATCGGATGATCGGCGCGATTAGGCGGCCTGATCGAAATCCTCATCGGTCATGACCGGACCCGAATCCTGGCCCTTCGCCGAAACGTCGCGGTCGACGAATTCGATGATCGCCATCGGCGAGGCGTCGGACGCACGGATGCCGGCCTTGATGATGCGGGTGTAACCACCGTTACGGTCGGCGTAGCGCGGTGCCAGCACATCGAACAGCTTCACCAGCTGCGCGTCGTCGAGCAAGCGAGCATGCGCGAGACGACGGTTCGACAGGCCGCCCTTCTTGCCCAGCGTGATCAGCTTCTCGATGTACGGGCGAAGCTCCTTCGCCTTGGCGAGCGTGGTGGTGATCTGCTCGTGCTTGATCAGCGCTGCCGACATGTTGCGGAACAGGGCAATGCGGTGGGCCGAGGTCCGCTGAAGCTTACGGCCGCCTACGCGGTGACGCATGATATGTCCTTCTCTCGTTCGTCAGGGGGCCGTTTGGTCCCCATCAAAGTGATCCTTTGATGGTTGCCCTCCGGTACCCCGGGACAGGTGGGACGTGGGGCCACCCGATGTACGTCACCCCGGCATCATGCCGGGGCCCTGGTAACTTTTCTGCCGGGCCGGCGTGGCGGAACCACGCCGTCGGTCGGGATCGGCTTCGCCGACCCGCCGGCCGGGCCTGTCCTGCCTCCCGGCGCAGCCACGCTGCGCCGGTGCAGGATCAGCCCATGATTTCCTGCTCGAGCTTCTTGGCCATCTCTTCGATGTTCTCAGGCGGCCAGCCCGGGATTTCCATGCCCAGACGCAGGCCCATCGACGACAGCACTTCCTTGATCTCGTTCAAGGACTTGCGGCCGAAGTTCGGCGTGCGCAGCATTTCTGCCTCGGTCTTGCCGACCAGATCACCAATATAGATGATGTTGTCGTTCTTGAGGCAGTTGGCCGAGCGAACCGACAGTTCGAGCTCGTCGACCTTCTTGAGCAGGTAACGGTTGATCTGCTGCGTGTCGCTGACCGGCTCTGCGCCGGCTGCGGGTGCCGCCACGCCGACCGGGGCCGAACGGGTAACCGCCGAATCGTCGAAGTGGACGAACAGCGCCAGCTGGTCCTGAAGGATGCGGCCGGCATAGCCCAGCGCATCTTCCGGGGTGACCGTGCCGTCGGTTTCCAGCGTCAGCGTCAGCTTGTCATAGTCCAGGTCCTGGCCAACGCGGGTCGGATCGACCTTGTAGCTGACCTGGCGGACCGGCGAATACAGCGCATCGACCGGGATCAGGCCGATCGGCGCATCGGCCGGGCGGTTCACGGTCGCCGGGACATAGCCCTTACCGGTGTCGGCGGTCAGCTCCATGTTGAAGGTCGCGCCTTCATCCAGGTGGCAGATCACCAGTTCCGGGTTCATGACTTCGATGTCACCGGAAACGGCGATGTCGCCCGCCTTCACTTCGGCCGGGCCGGTTGCCGACAGCTGCAGACGCTTGGGGCCTTCGCCCTGCATCTTGAGGGCAATCTGCTTCACGTTGAGGACGATGTCGGTGACGTCCTCGCGCACGCCGGCCAGGCTCGAGAACTCGTGGAGCACGTTCTCGATCTTGATCGACGTGACCGCTGCGCCCTGCAGGCTCGACAGCAAAACGCGCCGCAGCGCGTTGCCGAGCGTCAGGCCGAAGCCACGCTCCAGCGGCTCGGCCACGAAGGTCGCCTTTCGCTTGCCATCGCCGCCCTTCTTCTCGAGCGCGTTGGGCTTCTTAAGTTCCTGCCAGTTCTTTGCGTTGACGGACAAGGCTCGTGTCCCCTGATGTTGGGCCAGTCGTGGGGCGCGACCGGCCTGGAAATAAAAGGGCACCCCGACTCGTCAGCCGGGGGCCAGAACCATCAGACGCGGCGACGCTTCGACGGACGCACACCGTTGTGCGGGATCGAGGTCACGTCGCGGATCGACGTGATCTGAAAACCGACCGCCTGCAGCGCGCGAAGCGCCGACTCGCGGCCCGAACCCGGACCCTTCACCTCAACCTCGAGCGTGCGGACGCCATGCTCGGCGGCCTTCTTGCCCGCGTCCTCGGCAGCAACCTGGGCGGCATAGGGGGTCGACTTACGCGAACCCTTGAAGCCCATCATGCCGGCCGAAGACCAGCTGATCGCATTGCCCTGCGCGTCGGTGATGGTGATCATGGTGTTGTTGAAGCTGGCGTTGACGTGCGCCACGCCGGCGGTGATGTTCTTGCGCTCGCGACGGCGAATACGCTGCGGTGCCTGTGCCATTTGGTAATCCTGACCTTTGTTTCAAGCGGAGGCCGGGAGGCGACATGCCTGCAACCAGCCCCTCGACAGAAGAAGAAGCGTGACGCTTACTTCTTCTTGCCTGCGATCGGCTTCGCCTTGCCCTTGCGGGTACGCGCGTTGGTGTGCGTGCGCTGGCCGCGAACCGGCAGGCCCTTGCGGTGACGCAGGCCGCGGTAGCAGGCCAGGTCCATCAGGCGCTTGATGTTCATCGCGGTCTCGCGACGCAGGTCGCCTTCCACGGTGTAGCCGGCGTCGATCGCCTCGCGGATCTGGAGCACTTCCTGGTCGCTCAGGTCCTGCACGCGGCGCTCCGGTGCGATCTCGAGCTTCTCGGTGATTTCCTTCGCCTTGGAAGGACCGATGCCGTGGATGTACTGCAGCGCGATCAGAACGCGCTTGTTGGTCGGGATGTTAACACCCGCGATACGTGCCATGAAATTCTATCTCCTCGTGCTCCACAGGGCGCGGCATGGATCACGCACCCCATCTCTTCGCAGGACCTTCCGCCACGCAGAAATGCGGCAAGCGCACTGCGCACTGCCGGACTTCAGGTGTTGGAAGGGCGGTGAATTAGGCGCGCACAAACGCCATGTCAAGCAATGGGTTCCGCATCTGGCCACTCCTCAATCGGGCGAGGCCAAAACATATCCACGAACAGGCCGCCCGCGATGCGCGCGCGGCCATTGTTCGCCGGATCTCGCTCAGCCGCGATCCAGGATTTCCTCGATCGACCGGGTCACGACGGCAATGTCCGCCATCCCGTCGACTCGCCGCACCAGCCCGCGCGCTTCATAGATCGGCAGGATCGGCGCCGTCTTGGCGCGATACTCCGCCATCCGCGTACGCACGGTTTCCTCATTGTCGTCGGGCCTGCGCTTGAACTCATGGGCGCCGCAAACATCGCAGGTTTCCGCCACTTTCGGCTGCTTGAACCGGTCGTGATAGCCCGCACCGCAGTTCGCGCAGGTGTAGCGACCGACGATTCGCTCGACCAGCGCGTCCTCGTTCACCTCAAGCTCGATCACGTGGTCGAGCGTGCGGCCACGCTCCTCAAGCAGCAGGTCCAGCGCCTCGGCCTGCGCCGCAGTCCGCGGATAACCGTCGAAAATCGCTCCCTGACCGTCAGACAAACGGTCAAGGTTCTCCCCGATCAGCGCCGACACGATCGCGTCGGACACCAGTTCGCCCGCATCCATCACCGCCTTCGCCTGAAGGCCGACCGGCGTACCAGCCTTCACCGCCGCGCGCAGCATGTCACCCGTAGACAGCTGAACCATGCCGCGCTCGGCCACGAGGCGCTCGGACTGCGTGCCCTTGCCCGCCCCCGGAGGCCCAAGAAGAATGATGTTCACGAAAACGTCCTCCCCTTTCGATCCACCCGCGCGTCTCAGCGCAGACGACCGCCCTTCAGCTTCGCCTTCTTGATGAGGTCACCATATTGGTGCGCCAGCAAGTGCGACTGGATCTGTGTCACCGTATCCATTGTCACGTTGACGACGATCAGCAAGCTCGTGCCCCCCAGATAGAAGGGGATCGACAGCGCCGACACGAGATATTCCGGCACCAGGCAGATGAAAGCCAGGTAGGCCGCGCCGATCACGGTGATCCGGGTCAGCACATAGTCGAAATACTGTTCCGTGTTCTTGCCGGGACGGATGCCGGGTACGAACCCACCGTAGCGCTTCAAATTCTCTGCCGTCTCCTCCGGGTTGAACACAACCGCCGTGTAGAAGAACGAGAAGAAGATGATGCCGGCGCCATACAGGAGCATGTAGAGCGGGCTGCCGTGCTGCAGATACTGGTTGAGGCTGATGATCACGTCACCCCACCAGCTCTCACCCGACACGCTCTGACCCGCGAACTGCGTGATCGTCAGCGGCAGCAGAAGCAACGAGGAGGCAAAGATCGGAGGGATCACGCCCGCCGTGTTGATCTTCAGCGGCAGGTGGCTGCGATCGGCCTGAACACCGCGCGCGGTCTGACGCTTCGGGTACTGGATCAGGATCCGGCGCTGCGCGCGCTCCATGAAGCAGATGAACAGCACCAGGCCAGCGACCGCCAGGATGATGGCGATCACGATCGCCGGGCTCATCGAACCGGTGCGGCCACCTTCGAGCAGGTTGACGATCGTCGTCGGCAGATGGGCGACGATGCCCGCCATGATGATCAGCGAGATACCGTTGCCGATGCCGCGGCTGGTGATCTGCTCACCGATCCACATCAGGAACATCGTACCGCCGATCAGCGAGATGACAGCAGCAACCCTGAACAACATGCCGGGCTCAACCACGGCCCCGCCCGCTTCCAGGCCGGTCGCGATGACATAGCCCTGGATCGCGGTCAGCAGCACCGTGCCGTAGCGCGTATACTGGTTCAGCTTCTTGCGACCGCTCTCACCTTCCTTCTTGATCGCTGCAAGCTGCGGCGAGAGCGAGGTGGCGAGCTGCACCACGATCGACGCCGTGATGTACGGCATCACACCAAGCGCGATCAGCGACGCACGCTCAAGCGCGCCGCCCGAGAAGGTGTTGAAGAAGTCCAGCACACCGCCCTTGGTCTGCTGAGCCAGTGCAGCGAGGCCGGTCGGGTCGATACCCGGGAGCGGCACGTAGCTGAGCAGGCGGAAAACGATCAGCGCACCGATCGTGAACCACAGCCTCTTCTTGAGGTCGGTCGCCTGCGAGAACTTCGCGAGGCTGATACTTTGCGCCATTTGGTCGGCTGCGGATGCCATCGTACGTCGGTGCCTTCGGAAACGAAAAACGGCGGAGCGGGTTATTATGCCCTGCCCCGCCGCTCATATAGGCCTGCTCGAAGGCTTGTCTAACCTAGCGAGCAGATTCTGCTCCGGTAAAACCGGAAAGCAGATCGCAAGCGGATCCAGGCAGCACCCCGACGCTGGGCCGGGGAGCCGTCTGTGGTCAGTTGCCGGACTTCGCCGCCTTGTTAGCCAGACGCGCCTCGCGAGCCTTGCCCTTCTTGGCTGCGGCCTTCTCCGCAGCCGCGACGACTTCGATCACGTTGACCGAACCGCCAGCCTTTTCGATCGCCTCACGCGCCGAGGCCGAGACGCCGGCAACGGTGAAGTTCAGCTTCGCGCTGATCTCGCCCTTGGCGAGCAGGCGGACGCCATCCTTGCCGCCACGCGCCAGGCCAGCGGCCTTCAGCGCAGCGTGATCGACGTCGGTGCCGGTCAGCTTGCCTGCGTCGACCGCCTTCTGGATCGCGCCCAGGTTCACCTCGGCATAATCCTTGGCGAAGATGTTGTTGAAGCCGCGCTTCGGCAGACGCATGTGGAGCGGCATCTGACCGCCCTCGAAGCCCGCGATGGACACGCCCTCACGGCTCTTCTGGCCCTTCTGGCCGCGACCGCCGGTCTTGCCCTTGCCCGAGCCGATACCGCGACCGACGCGGATCTTGCGATGACGGGCGCCTGCGTTGTCCCGGAGTTCGTTCAGTTTCATGTGTGCACTCGCTTTCGCTTTTGTCGCGCTGATAAAAAGGAAGGGGGCCGCTTAGCCCCCTCCCCCGTGTTTGTCACTAGTCGGGCAAGGACGCTTAGTCCTGGACCTCGACCATGTGCTGCACCTTGCGGATCATGCCGCGGACCTCGGGGCTGTCCTCGAGCTCCGAAACACGGTGCATCTTGTTGAGGCCAAGGCCAATCAGCGTTGCGCGCTGGTCCTTGGTGCGACGGATCGGCGATCCGGTCTGCTTCACCTTGATGGTTGCCATGTCGGCTTACTCCGTGATGGCCGCAGCATCCGCCTCGGCGGTCTGCGAACCACCGCGGCCGAGCAGATCGGCGATCTTCTTGCCACGGCGCTGTGCAACCGCCTTCGGCGAGGTCTGGTTGTTCAGCGCCTCGAACGTGGCGCGGATCATGTTGTACGGGTTCGACGTACCGACCGACTTGGTCACCACGTCGGCAACACCGAGCGACTCGAAGATGGCGCGCATCGGGCCACCCGCGATGATGCCGGTGCCCTGCGGCGCCGAGCGGACGGTGACGCGACCGGCACCGAAGTGACCGTTCACGTCATGGTGCAGCGTGCGGCCTTCCTTCAGCGGCACGCGAACCATCGCCTTCTTGGCAGCGGCAGTCGCCTTGGAGATCGCCTCCGGCACTTCGCGCGCCTTGCCATGACCGAAGCCGACACGGCCCTTGCCATCGCCGACCACGACGAGCGCTGCGAAGCCGAAGCGCTTACCGCCCTTCACCGTCTTCGACACGCGGTTGATGTGGACGAGCTTCTCGATCAGCTCCTCACCACCCTCGTCGCGGTTGCGGTCGTCACGACGACCGCGACCACCGTCACGGCCACCGCGGTTGCCACCGGGGCCGCCACGGCCACGGCCGCCACCAGGGCCGCCACGACCACGACCACCACCGGCATAACCACCGCCCTGCGGCGCGTCATTGGTGGCGGGAGCTGCGTCCTGCTGCACCGCTTCCGGCGCGTTGTTTTCGTCAGCCATGTCTTAGAACTCCAGTCCGGCTTCGCGCGCGGCTTCCGCCAGCGCCTTCACCCGGCCGTGAAAGAGGAAGCCGCCACGATCGAACACGACCTGCGTGACGCCAGCAGCCTTCGCCGCCTCGGCAATGCGCTTGCCAACGGCAGTCGCGGCATCGACGTTCGACGTCGGACCTTCGTGGCCCTGGAGCGTCGACGCGGCAGCGACCGTGCGGCCCTGTGCGTCGTCGATCACCTGAGCGTAGATGTGCTTGCCCGAACGATGCACGGACAGGCGCGGACGGCCACCGCTGCGCGCACGAAGCGCCGTACGGTTGCGGCGACGCCGCTTCTCGAAAAGCGAAAGGCCCTTGGTCACTTCTTCTTTCCTTCCTTACGGAAGATGAACTCGCCGTCGTACTTGATGCCCTTGCCCTTGTACGGCTCAGGCTTGCGCCAGCGGCGGATCTCGGCGGCCAGCTGGCCAACCTTCTGCTTGTCAGCGCCCGAGATTTCGACCGTGGTCTGATCCGGGGTCTTCACCTCGATGCCTTCCGGCACGTCGATGTCGACGTCATGGCTGTAGCCAAGCTGCAGCTTGAGCTTGCGCCCCTGCGCAGCGGCACGATAGCCGACGCCGGTGATCAGCAGCTTCTTGGTGAAACCGTCGGTCACGCCAGTGACCAGGTTCTGCACCATGGTGCGCTGCATACCCCAGAAGGCGCGCGCCTGCTTGGAGTCGTTCGCCGGCTGCACCGAAATGGCGCCGTCCTCGAGCGTGTACTTGATCTCATCGCGCAGCGTGAGGCCGAGGGTGCCCTTGGGCCCCTTCACCGTCATCTGCTTGCCTTCGATCGTGGCAGTGACACCGGCCGGAACCGTGACTGCCTTCTTGCCGATGCGGCTCATCAGAACACCTCCGCCAGCACTTCGCCGCCGACGTTCTGCTCACGCGCTTCCGCATCGGAAAGCACGCCGCGCGGCGTCGAGACGATCGTGATGCCCAGGCCGTTCATCACGCGCGGCAGGCTCTGCGAGCCGCTGTAGATACGACGACCAGGCTTCGAGACGCGGGCGACATGCTTGATCGCCGGCTGGCCCTCGAAATACTTGAGCTCGATACGGACGCCCTTCACGGGGCCCATATCTTCCTCGCTATAGCCACGGATGTAGCCTTCGCGCTGAAGCACGTCGAGCACGCGGGTCCGCAGCTTCGACGCCGGCGACACGACGCTGTCCTTACGTGCGCGCTGGCCGTTGCGGATGCGGGTGAGCAGGTCACCCAGGGGATCGGTCACTGCCATCTTGGTGTCCTTACCAGCTCGACTTCGTCAGACCAGGAATCAGGCCCTTGTTGGCCAGTTCCCGAAGCATGACGCGGGCAAGACGGAACTTGCGGTAATACGCACGCGGCCGGCCGGTGATCTCGCAACGATTGCGGATACGGGTCGGGTTCGAATTGCGCGGCAGCTCGGCCATCTTCAGACGCGCGATGAGACGCTCGGTCTCGTCGAGCGACTTGTCGTTCGCCGTTGCCTTCAGCTTTGCCCACTTAGGGGCATATTGCTTCACGAGCTTCTTGCGACGCTCGTTCTTGTTCACGGAACTCAGTTTCGCCATGGACTTAAGCTCTCTCGTTCAGTTCGTTGCCAAGGGGCTCACGCCACCTTCTTCTCTTCTGCCGCCTCATCCCGCGGGAACGGGAAGCCGAACAGGCGAAGCAGCTCACGCGCCTCGTCGTCGGTCTTGGCAGTGGTGGTGACGATCACGTCCATGCCGCGCACCTTGTCGATGCGGTCATAGTTGATCTCGGGGAACACGATCTGCTCCTTCAGGCCGCAGGCATAGTTGCCGCGCCCGTCGAAGCTCTTCGGGTTCAGGCCGCGGAAGTCGCGGACGCGCGGGAGCGCGATGGTGATGAAGCGGTCGAGGAACTCGTACATGCGCTCACGACGCAGCGTGACCTTTACGCCGATCGGCATGCCTTCACGCAGCTTGAACTGCGCGATCGACTTCTTCGCACGGGTGATCACCGGCTTCTGACCCGCGATCAGTTCCATCTCGGAAGCAGCCTGCTCGACACGCTTCTTGTCCTGGGTCGCCTCACCGACGCCCATGTTGAGCACGATCTTCTCGATACGCGGAATCTCGAGCGCGTTCTTGTAGCCGAACTTCTCGATCATCGCCTTTGCGATGGTCTCGTCATACAGCTTGCGCAGGCGGGGCGTGTAGCCATCAGCCATCGATCTTCTCCCCGGTCTTGACCGCCACACGGACCTTCTTGCCATCCTGCATTTCGAAACGGACGCGCGTCGGCTTGCCGTCGGCGGTCACGTGCGCGACCTTCGAGATGTGAAGCGGCGCTTCGAAGCGGTTCAGGCCGCCCTGCGGGTTCATCTGCGACGGCTTGGTGTGGCGGGTCGCGACGTTCACGCCGGCGACGACGACCTTGCCGTCCTTCGGCATGGAAGCGGTGACGGTGCCGGTCTTGCCCTTGTCCTTGCCGGACAGAACGATGACCTGGTCGCCCTTCTTGATCTTGGCGGCAGCCATTACAGCACCTCCGGAGCCAGCGAGATGATCTTCATGTGCTTCTTGCCGCGAAGCTCACGCACGACCGGGCCAAAGATACGGGTGCCGATCGGCTCCTCGTTCTTGTTGACCAGCACCGCGGCGTTGCCGTCAAAACGGATGGTCGAGCCGTCCGCACGGTGAATGTCCTTGGCGGTGCGGACGATGACCGCGCGATGCACGTCACCCTTCTTCACCTTGCCACGCGGCTGAGCTTCCTTGATCGACACGACAATGATGTCGCCGACGCTGGCCGTGCGGCGCTTGGAACCACCAAGCACCTTGATGCACTGTACCCGCTTCGCGCCGCTGTTGTCAGCGACGTCGAGATTGGACTGCATCTGGATCATCGATCCGCTTCCTTCTCTCTATGGGGTGGATACCGACCCAACCCCGCCTTAAAAAAACGACCCCGGGCGCGACAATCGCGTCCAGGGGGAGCGGCCCGGTAGCCGCTCCACAGACAAAAGGCAATGCCCCGTGGGGCCTCACCCTTGCCTGCTCTCGATCGCCCCTGCCCCTCGACTGGTCTCCAGGAATCCCGGACCCTGGCCGATACCGACAGGAGCGCCCTGGTCTTCGACCCGGGCCTGCGGCTTACGCCGAGGCCGGCTCGTCGATCTCGACCCGTTCCGGCGTCGCGTGGGTGTTGACCCGATCGACGACCTTCCAGGTCTTCAGCTTGGAGATCGGCGCGGTCTCTTCGATCCGCACGGTCTCGCCCTGCTTGTACTCATTCGCCTCGTCATGGGCGTGGTACTTCTTCGAACGACGGATGATCTTGCCGTAGAGCGGGTGCTTCACCTTACGCTCTACGTTCACGACCACCGTCTTGTCGCCCTTGTCGGAGACGATCAGCCCGGTCAGCACGCGCTTCGGCATGGCTGTGGTCCTCTTACTTGCCGGCGGCAGCGGTGCGCTGCGCCTGCAGGGTCTTGATGCGGGCGATGTCCTTGCGGACCTCGCGCACGCGGCTCGGCTTCTCGAGCTGGTTGGTCGCCGCCTGGAAGCGCAGGTTGAACTGCTCGCGCTTCAGGTTGCCCAGCGCCTCGACGAGCTGGTCGTCGCTCTGGCCGTTGAAGTCAGTCTTGTTCGCCATCTTACTCGCCTCCGAGGTGCGACGTGTCGCCGAGACGCGCCACGACCTTGGTCTTGATGGGGAGCTTCATTGCCGCACGCTCGAAAGCTTCGGCAGCAAGCGGGCCGGGAACGCCATCCAGTTCGAACAGGATGCGACCCGGCTTCACGCGGGCGGCCCAATATTCCGGCGAGCCCTTACCCGACCCCATGCGGACTTCGGCCGGCTTGCCCGACACGGGAACGTCCGGGAACACGCGGATCCAGAGGCGGCCCTGGCGCTTGATGTGACGCGTGATCGCGCGGCGAGCCGCCTCGATCTGGCGTGCGGTGATACGCTCCGGCTCCATTGCCTTCAGGCCGTACGACCCGAAGTTGAGCGCGGTACCGCCCTTGGCGTCGCCGCTGATGCGGCCCTTGAACGCCTTGCGGAACTTGGTGCGCTTGGGTTGCAGCACTTCTTCTACTCCTTAGCGGCGGTCGTCGCGCGCAGGGCGCACGCCGGAGGTCTGAGCCTCCATCATCAACCGGTCGGTAGCCATCGGATCGTGACCAAGGATTTCACCCTTGAAGATCCAGACCTTGACGCCGCACACGCCATAAGCGGTGTGCGCCTGGGCCTCGGCATAGTCCATGTTCGCGCGCAGCGTGTGCAGCGGAACGCGGCCTTCGCGGTAGCTTTCCGAACGGGCGATCTCGGCGCCGCCAAGACGGCCACCACATGCCACGCGGATGCCGTCGGCACCGAGGCGCATCGCGGACTGCACCGCACGCTTCATGGCGCGGCGGAACGCGATACGACGCTCCAGCTGATCGGCAATGCCCTGAGCCACGAGCTTGGCATCGACTTCCGGCTTGCGGATCTCGACGATGTTCAGCGACACGTCGGAGCTGGTCATCGCGCCGAGCGTCTTGCGCAGCTTCTCGATGTCCGAGCCCTTCTTGCCGATGATCACGCCGGGACGTGCAGCGAAGATGGAGATGCGGCACAGCTTGGCCGGACGCTCAATCACCACCTTGGAGATCGCCGCCTGCGGCAGCGTCTTCAGGATGTACTGACGGATCTTGAGATCCTCCAGCAGCAGGCGACCATAGTCGGCACCGTCGGCGTACCAACGGCTGTCCCAGGTGCGGTTGATCTGCAGGCGCAGACCGATCGGGTTGCTCTTGTGACCCATTAGGCTTCTTCCTGCTCGCGCACGACGATCCGGAGCCGCGAGAACGGCTTGAGGATGCGCGTGGACTTGCCGCGGCCGCGCGTGGCGAACCGCTTCATGGTGATCGACTTGCCGACCGACGCCTCGGCGACGACGAGCGCGTCGACGTCGAGGTTGTGGTTGTTCTCGGCGTTGGCGATCGCCGAAGCGAGCACCTTGCGCGCATCAACAGCCATCGCCTTCTTGGAGAAAGCGAGGATGTTCATTGCGTCAGCAGCCGAGCGGCCACGGATCAGACCAGCGACCAGGTTCAGCTTCTGCGCCGAACCACGGATCTGCGTGCCGACCGAGAGCGCTTCCTTCTCGCCGACCTTGCGGGGGGACTGAGGCTTGCTCATCAGCGCTTGCCCTTCTTGTCAGCGGCGTGACCCGGGAAGTAGCGCGTCGGCGCGAACTCACCCAGCTTCATGCCAACCATGTCCTCGTTCACCGAGACCGGCACGAACTTGCGGCCATTGTACACGTTGAACGTCAGACCGACGAACTGCGGCAGGATGGTCGAACGGCGCGACCAGGTCTTGATCGGACCCGAACGACCGTTGCTGTCCTGCGCCACCTCTGCCTTCTTCAGCAGGTGAAGGTCCACGAACGGACCCTTCCAGACGGAGCGAGCCATTACTTCTTCCTCGCGTGACGGCTGCGGATGATCATCTTGTCCGTCGCCTTGTTGTGGCGGGTGCGCGCACCCTTCGTCGGCTTGCCCCACGGGGTGACCGGGTGACGGCCGCCCGAGGTGCGGCCTTCACCGCCGCCGTGCGGGTGGTCGACCGGGTTCTTCGCGACGCCACGGGTAAGCGGACGCTTGCCCATCCAGCGGGTACGACCCGCCTTGCCGAAGTTCTGGTTCTGGTTGTCGGGGTTCGACACCGCGCCGACCGTCGCCATGCACTCGCTGCGGATATAGCGCTGCTCGCCCGAGTTCAGGCGAACGATCACCATGCCGCGATCACGACCCACGACCTGCACATAGGTGCCAGCCGAACGCGCGATCTGACCGCCCTTGCCCGGCTTCATCTCCACATTGTGGACGATGGTGCCGACCGGAACCTGGCCCAGCTCCATGGCATTGCCCGGCTTCACGTCGGTCTTCTTGGCCGCGATCACCTTGTCACCGGCAGCGAGACGCTGCGGCGCGATGATGTAAGCCTGCTCGCCGTCGGCGTAGCTGACCAGCGCGATGAACGCCGTGCGATTGGGGTCATACTCGAGCCGCTCGACCGTACCCTCGGCGTCCCACTTGCGACGCTTGAAGTCGATGTAGCGATACTTCTGCTTGTGGCCGCCCGCGATGCCGCGGCTGGTCACGTGACCCTTGTTGTTGCGACCGCCGCTCTTGCGCTTGCCTTCGGTCAGCGCCTTGACGGGCGCGCCCTTGTGCAGCGTCGAGCGGTCGATCAGGACCAGGCCACGGCGAGCCGGGCTGGTCGGGTTATAATGCTTGAGCGCCATCTCAGTTGGCCCCCTCGGTGACGTCGATCGACTGCCCGTCCTTGAGCGTGACGATCGCCTTCTTCATGTCCTGGCGGAAGTACGGAGCGCCCTTCCAGCGCTTCGTCTTGCCCTTCTGGACGATGGTGTTCACGCCAACGACGCTGACGTCGAAGATCGCTTCAACCGCCGCCTTGATCTCCGGCTTGGAGGCCTTCTTGGCCACCTTGAACACCACGGCGTTCTGCTCGGAGAGAAGGGTCGACTTCTCGGTGATGTGCGGCGCGACAATCACGTCATAGTGACGCGGGTCGATCGCCTTCTGCTGCTTAGCCATTGAAGCGCGCCTCCAGCTTCTCGACCGCCGCGCGGGTCAGCACCAGCGTATCGGCCTTGATGATGTCATAGACGTTCGCGCCAACCGCGGGGAGCAGATCCACACCCGGCAGATTGTAGCCGGCGCGGAAGCCCTCTGCGGTCTCGCCGTCGATCACAAGCGTGCGCTTGCCGACGTTGAGCGTCGCGAAGTGACCCTTGAGCTCCTTGGTCTTCTGGACCTCGAAGCCGTCGAGGACGATCAGCGAACCAGCCTTGGCATGGCTCGACAGCGCCATCTTGAGGCCGAGTGCGCGGACCTTCTTGTTCAGACCCGGATTGAAGTCGCGAACACGGGCACCGTGCGCCTTACCACCGCCGATGAAGACGGGGGCACGACGATCGCCGTGACGAGCGACACCGCCGCCCTTCTGGCGACCCAGCTTCTTGCCCGAACGGGCGACATCGGCGCGCTCGCGCGTACCGCGGGCAGTGCCGCGACGCTTCTCGAGCTGCCAGGTGACGACGCGGTGCAGGATGTCAGCGCGCGGCTCGAGGCCGAAGACCTCGTCCGACAGCTCGACGTCCGCCACTTCGCTCCCGGCGAAGGAGGAAACCTTGACCTTCACGTTCAGCCCTCCTGGCCGTCGGTCGCTTCGGGTGCCGGAGCAGCCGCTGCGTTGTTGCTATTGGCAGCCTTCAGGCCGGCCGGACGCGGCGCGTCGGCATGCGGCTTCAGCTTCACGGCGTCCTTGACGAACAGCCAACCACCCTTCGAGCCAGGGACCGAGCCCTTGACGAAGATGAGGCCACGCTCGACGTCGGTGCCGACGATCTCGAGGTTCTGCTGGGTGCGGTTCTTGTCACCCATGTGGCCGGCCATCTTCTTGTTCTTGAAGACGCGACCCGGATCCTGACGGTTACCGGTCGAACCATGCGAACGGTGCGAGACCGACACGCCGTGCGTCGCACGCAGACCGCCGAAGTTCCAGCGCTTCATGGCGCCGGCGAAACCCTTACCCTGGGTACGACCCTGGATATCGACGAACTGGCCAGCAACGAAGTGATCGGCCGAAATCTCCGCGCCCACATCGAGGAGATTTTCCTCGCTGACGCGGAATTCATGGACGATCGCCTTGGGCTCGACTTCGGCCTTGCCGAAGTGGCCGCGCTGCGGCTTGGCGACATTCTTTGCCTTGGCGACACCTGCGCCAAGCTGGACGGCCGTATAGCCATCACGTTCCGTTTCGCGGCGAGAGATGACCTGAAGCCCTTCCAGCTGCAGGACGGTGACGGGCACGTGGCGGCCGTCGTCCTGGAACAGGCGGGTCATGCCCATCTTCTTCGCGATCACGCCGGTACGCATGATCCGTAGCTCCTCAACAGAGGCACCCATGGGCCCATCCCAAAGGTGCTTGTGACGCCCCCCTTGAAGGGGGCACCCCAATTTCAACCCGGCATAAAGCGAAGCGCGCCCCCGTCCCGGGCTGGTCGCCCCTCGCAAGTGAGGAGCAGACGGGAGACGCTGTCCCAACTGCGAGCAGCTGGCGGTATCTCTTGTTCTAGGTGCCCTTCACGGGTCCCACGCGTTTCCGGAACCACGGAAACGACAAACCCGCGGGACTCACGTCAACCGCGGGAGGCCGGCCATTACGCCAGCTTGATCTCGACGTCAACGCCCGCCGCCAGGTCGAGCTTCATCAGCGCGTCGACGGTCTGCGGGGTCGGCTGCACGATGTCGAGCATGCGCTTGTAGGTGCGCACCTCGAACTGCTCGCGGCTCTTCTTGTCGATGTGAGGGCCACGGTTGACCGTGAACTTCTCGATACGCGTCGGGAGCGGGATCGGACCACGAATGAGGGCACCGGTACGTCGGGCGGTGTCGGCGATGTCGCCGGTCGCCTGGTCGAGCACGCGATGATCGAACGCCTTCAGGCGAATGCGGATGTTGCTGTCCATAATCCCTACCGATGCGAAAGAGCGGGCCACGTGAACGCGGCTCTTGCTGTTCGTGAAACTGTCGAAGGCGCGGCCAATAGCCCTGCCCTCATAAAAAGGCAACCGCCCGACACACCATATGGCGTGCCGGGCGGCAGCTTTGCGGCGAACCGCTGGATCTTAAAGAAAGATCTTACTTGGCGATCGAGCTGACGACGCCTGCACCGACGGTGCGGCCGCCCTCGCGGATCGTGAAGCGCTGGCCCACGTCCATGGCGATCGGCGCGATCAGCTTGATGCCCAGAGCGACGTTGTCGCCCGGCATCACCATCTCGGTGCCCTCAGGCAGCTCGACGGTGCCGGTCACGTCCGTCGTACGGAAGTAGAACTGCGGACGATAGTTGGCGAAGAACGGCGTGTGACGGCCACCCTCTTCCTTCGACAGCACGTACACTTCCGACGAGAACTCGGTGTGCGGCTTGATCGAGCCCGGCTTGCAGAGCACCTGGCCACGCTCGACTTCGTCGCGAGCGACGCCGCGGATCAGCGCGCCGACGTTGTCGCCAGCCTGGCCCTGGTCGAGCAGCTTGCGGAACATTTCCACGCCGGTGACGGTCGTCTTGCGGACTTCCGGGTGGATGCCGACAATCTCGACTTCCTCACCAACCTTGATGATGCCGGTCTCGACGCGACCGGTGACGACCGTGCCACGACCCGAGATCGAGAACACGTCTTCGATCGGCATCATGAACGGCTTGTCGAGCGGACGCTCCGGCTGCGGGATGTACTCGTCAACCGCCTTCATGAGCTCCATGACGGCGTCGGTGCCGAGCTTCTGGTCCGAACCCGACAGGGCGCAGGTAGCCGAGCCCTTGATGATCGGAATGTCGTCGCCCGGGAATTCGTACGAGCTCAGCAGCTCGCGAACTTCCAGCTCGACCAGCTCGAGGATTTCCTCGTCGTCGACCAGGTCGACCTTGTTGAGGAACACCACCATCGCCGGCACGCCGACCTGACGGGCGAGCAGGATGTGCTCACGGGTCTGCGGCATCGGGCCGTCGGTGGCCGACACGACCAGGATTGCGCCGTCCATCTGGGCAGCGCCGGTGATCATGTTCTTCACATAGTCGGCGTGACCCGGGCAGTCGACGTGCGCATAGTGACGGTTGGCGGTCTCGTACTCGACGTGTGCGGTCGAGATGGTGATGCCGCGCTCACGCTCTTCCGGCGCCTTGTCGATGTTCGCGAAGTCGACGGCCGCGTTGCCGGCGACGTTCTCTGCGAGAACCTTGGTGATCGCTGCGGTCAGCGAGGTCTTGCCATGGTCGACGTGACCGATGGTGCCGATGTTCAGGTGCGGCTTGGTCCGCTCAAACTTAGCCTTAGCCATTGTTGTCCTACCTTCTGGATTTCCACTTGAGCCGCACGAGGACTCGCCGTGAAGGCGGCCCCATAGCGGCTGAATTGTCGTTGCGCAAACCCTCTCCCGTCTTCCGGTCGACCCGGAAGACGGGAAGAGCGATTACGCCAGCTTCGCCTTGACCTCGTCCGCGACGTTCTGCGGCACTTCATCATAGTGCGAGAACTGCATCGAGTAGCTGGCACGGCCCTGGGTGAACGAGCGCAGCGAGTTCACGTAGCCGAACATGTTCGCGAGCGGCACCATCGCCGTCACCGCCTGCGCGTTGCCGCGCGTGTCGGTGCCCTGGATCTGACCACGACGCGAGTTCATGTCGCCGATCACGTCGCCGAGGTAATCCTCCGGCGTCACGACCTCGACCTTCATCACCGGCTCGAGCAGCGTGATCCCGGCCTTCTGCGCCGCTTCGCGCATTGCGCCCCGGGCGGTGATTTCGAACGCCAGGGCCGACGAGTCGACGTCGTGATACGCGCCGTCATACAGCACGATCTCGAAGTCGATGATCGGGAATCCAACCAGCGAACCGGTTGCTGCCGTCTCACGGAAGCCCTTTTCGATCGCGGGGATATATTCCTTCGGAATGTTACCGCCCTTGATCTCGTCCTTGAAGATGATGCCAGCACCACGCTCGCCCGGCGTCAGCTTCACCTTCACGCGACCGAACTGACCGGTGCCGCCCGACTGCTTCTTGTGGGTGTAGTCGATGTCGACCGGCTTCTTCAGGTATTCGCGATACGCCACCTGCGGCGCACCGACGTTCGCCTCGACCTTGAACTCACGCTTCATGCGGTCGACGAGAATCTCGAGGTGGAGCTCGCCCATCCCCTTGATGATCGTCTGACCCGATTCGTGATCGGTCGACACGCGGAACGAGGGATCCTCGGCGGCCAGGCGGTTCAGGGCGACGCCCATCTTCTCCTGGTCGGCCTTGGTCTTGGGCTCCACGCTGAGCTCGATCACCGGCTCAGGGAATTCCATCCGCTCGAGGATGATCGGGTTCGCCGGATCGCACAGCGTGTCACCGGTCGTCGTTTCCTTCAGACCCGCGATCGCGACGATGTCACCCGCACGCGCTTCCTCGATGTCCTCACGCGAGTTCGCGTGCATCAGGAGCATACGGCCAATCTTTTCCTTCTTGTCCTTCACCGAGTTCAGGTAGCTGCCCTTGGCCAGCTTGCCCGAATAGATGCGCGCGAAGGTGAGCGAGCCGACGAACGGATCGTTCATGATCTTGAACGCCAGCAGCGACATCGGCGCGTCATCCGACGGCGGACGCGAATCGACCGTTTCGCCGTCCAGCTTCACACCCTGAACGTCAGGGATGTCGAGCGGGCTCGGCAGATAGTCGACCACGGCGTCGAGCAGCGGCTGAACGCCCTTGTTCTTGAACGACGAACCGCACAGCACCGGCACGAAATCGAACGCCAGCGTGCCCTTGCGGATCAGGCGCTTGAGGGTCGCGGTGTCAGGCTCGTTGCCCTCCAGATACGCCTCAAGCACCGCCTCGTCCTGCTCGACGGCGATCTCGATCAGCTCGGCGCGGGCAGCCGCGGCCGCATCCTTCATGTCATCCGGAATCTCGCGATATTCGAACTTCGCGCCCAGCGACTCGTCCAGCCACACGATCGCGCGGTTCTCGACGAGGTCGACGAGACCGACAAACTGGCTCTCGATGCCGATCGGCAGGTACAGCACGGCAGTACGTGCACCCAGACGATCCTTGATCATCTGAACGCAGCGATCGAAGCTCGCGCCGGTACGATCCAGCTTGTTGACGTAGCAAAGACGCGGGACGCGATACTTGTCGGCCTGACGCCACACCGTCTCGGACTGCGGCTCAACGCCGGCCACGCCATCAAAGCAGGTGACCGCGCCGTCCAGCACGCGCAGCGAACGCTCCACCTCGATGGTGAAGTCGACGTGCCCCGGCGTGTCGATGATGTTGATCAGGTGCTCGTCACCCTTGCCCTCGCTCGCGCGCCACTTGCACGTGGTCGCCGCGGAGGTGATGGTGATGCCGCGCTCCTGCTCCTGCTCCATCCAGTCCATCGTCGCGGTGCCTTCGTGCACTTCGCCGATCTTGTAGGACTTGCCGGTGTAGTAAAGGATGCGCTCGGTCGTCGTCGTCTTGCCGGCGTCGATGTGCGCCATGATGCCGATGTTACGGTACTTCTCGAGCGGATGGCTGCGGGCCATGGTCGGGCTTTCCTTAGAGATGTGGGGAGCAGGCCCTTGGCCAGCTCCCCACGATATAGTTTACGTGCGAGACGCTTCCAAGACTACCAGCGGTAGTGGCTGAAGGCGCGGTTCGCTTCCGCCATGCGGTGGGTGTCTTCGCGCTTCTTCACCGCATTGCCGCGGTTGTTCGAAGCGTCGAGCAGCTCACCCGACAGGCGGGCCGACATGGTGTTCTCGCTGCGACCGCGGGCCGCCGAGATCAGCCAGCGGATCGCCAGCGCCTGGGCGCGCTCCGGACGAACCTCGACCGGCACCTGGTAGGTCGCACCACCGACGCGGCGGCTGCGGACCTCAATGCCCGGCTTGATGTTGTTCAGCGCATCATGGAACACGCCCAGCGGGTCGCGCTTGGCGCGCGACTCGACCGTGTCGAGTGCGGAATAGACGATGCCCTCGGCGACGGACTTCTTGCCGTCCAGCATCACCGAATTCATGAACTTGGACAGAACCTCATCACCGAACTTGGGATCAGGCAGGATTTCCCGCTTCTCGGGACGACGACGACGCGCCATTTGGAATTCCTTCTCAGATCAACCGCTCCTGTCCGCCCGCCCCCAGCTTTCGCGGGAGCCGCCTGACAATGGTGCGGGACACAAACCTCGAGACCCCGGGCCAGCCGGGATGCCGGCTTACTTCGGACGCTTCGCGCCGTACTTCGAGCGGGACTGACGACGGTCCTTCACGCCCTGCGTATCGAGCACGCCGCGCAGCACGTGATAGCGCACGCCGGGAAGGTCGCGCACACGGCCGCCGCGGATGAGCACAACCGAGTGCTCCTGCAGGTTGTGGCCTTCACCCGGGATGTAGCTGATGACTTCGCGCTGGTTGGTCAGGCGAACCTTCGCCACCTTGCGCAATGCCGAGTTCGGCTTCTTCGGGGTCGTGGTGTACACACGGGTGCAAACGCCGCGCTTCTGCGGGTTCTGCTCCATCGCAGGGACCTTGCTCTTGGCCTTCTGCGGTTCGCGGCCCTTGCGGACCAGCTGGTTGATCGTCGGCATTGAAGCCTTCACCTTTCGTATAGGTTACTTTGCTGGAGCCCTGACAGCACTTGGAATACGAAAAGGACCTTGGGCGGCCATCAACCTCCCGGGTCCTCTAAGCATCCAGCAATGTTCAAGCTTGCCCGCGCCGGGTCAGACCCGCCACGAACGGGCGCGGCTATACGCATCGCGACCCGACTGGTCAATGGCGGCCACCCTGCCAGCCAGCCAGGGGGCACCCCGTTTCACGCGATGACCGAGAGCAACGTCTTTTCGAAGCGCGCCGGATCTTCCACCTGCGGCGAGTGGCCGAGTCCGTCCAGCGGAACCAGCCTGGCAGACGGCAGCTTGCGGACCGCCTCAGTCGCGACTTGCGGGATAGCCTCGAGGAACTTCTGCAGCGATGCGGGTGCCTGCGCGCGGCCGAACGAGGTCTTATCCAGCGTGCCGACGATGAGCGTCGTCGGCGCCGTCACGCGGTAAAGTTCATGCGCGATCGGCTGCGTCCGAATCATTTCGCCGGTCTTCGCCTGCGCCAGGGCGACCGTGTCGCGCCCTGCCCCGGCATACATGCCGGCCTGCATCAACGCCCAGCGATCATAGGCTGGTTTCCAGGTGCCATGATAATAGTTGGCGGTCTGGTACGCCCGGATCGAGGCATAATCGGTCTTCTTCTCCCCCGCCCAAAGGGTATCGACATCTACATAGGGCACGCCCGCTTCCGACCGGTCGACCAAGCCGAGCGGGTTGACCAGCACCAGGCGATCGACCGCCTTAGGATACATGATGGCGTAGCGCGTCGCGAGCATTCCTCCCATCGAGTGACCGACGACAATGGCCTTCGTCACTCCGCGCGAGGCGAGCAGACGGTTGGTGTGATGCGCGAGCATCGCGAAGCTGTACTGCGCCGCGCGCGGCTTTGCCGATTTGCAAAAGCCGATCTGGTCGGGGATGATCACGCGATAACCCGACGCGCTGAGCGTCCGCGCCGTCGACTCCCACGTCGCGCCACAGAAGTTCTTGCCGTGCATCAACACGACCACGCGGCCATTGGGCCGGGCCGGTGCGACGTCCATGAAGGCCATTGTCGCGGGCTGACCGACGACGTCGGCCGTCATGGTCTGCACCGGCCACGGGTAAGTGAAACGCTCCAGATGCGGGCCGTAGTCCGGGGCCGTCGACGCCGCTGCCGCCAAGATGACGCCGCCCGCCACCACGCCGATCGCCCACATTGCCCCGCCCCCGAAGTTACCCTGTTACGGGCGTTAACCATGTTGCAAGCAGAACGCCACCGCCTCACCGCGGTCAGTCGACCCGTGCACCTCCCTTGATGACGGCGACCGGGCGTTCCAGCACCGTGACATCCTCCAGCGGATTGCCCGCCACCGCGACGATGTCACCGAAGCGGCCGACAGCGATCGCGCCAACGTCACGGTTGCGCCCGAGAGCGTCGGCCGCGGTCAGGGTCGCGGCGCGGATCGCCTGCAACGGGGTCATGCCGAAGCGCACCATGATGCCGAACTGCTTGCCTGCATCCTTGTGCGGCATCACCCCGGCGTCGGTTCCGAACACCATCTTCACGCCGGCGGCATTGGCCTTGCGGAAATTGTCGCGCTGGATCTGCGCGATCTCGCGATCCTTGCGCAGATTGTCTTCAAGCACGCCGTTCTTCTTTCCCTCCGCCTGGGTATATTCGGTGTTATAGATGTCCATCGACAGATAGGTGCCCTTCTCCTTCGCGAGACGGATCCCCTCATCGTCGATCAGGCTGGCATGTTCGATCGTGTCGATCCCGGCGCGGATCGCCGCCTTGATCCCGGCCGCACCATGCGCATGTGCGGCCGTCTTCAACCCCCATTGATGCGCCTCGTCAGCGATCGCGCGCAGTTCGCCCTCGGAAAGCTGCTGTTGCCCCGGTTCGGTGTTGCGGCTGAAAACGCCGCCGGTTGCACACACCTTGATCACCTCGGCACCATATTTGCGCTGCTCGCGAACACGGGTGCGCAATTCGTCCGGCGTGTCCCCGACCGCCTTGCCACGCTGGTTGAAGCTGGGCGGGAAGAAGGTGCTGTCGCAATGGCCGCCGGTCGCTCCCAGGGCATAGGCAGCCGGCACGATTCGCGGCCCGACCATCAGTCCTTCGTCAATCGCCTGCTTGTAGGCCACGTCGTTGTAGTTTTCCGACCCCACGTTGCGCACAGTGGTGAACCCGGCGCGCAGCATGGCGCCAGCGTTGCCGACCCCTTGCACCCCCCAGAAGCTGTCGGTGAACTGAAGCCCGTTGTACCCGCCATATATGGGGGTGCTGTCGAGGTGAACGTGCATGTCGATCAGGCCCGGCACTAGCGTCACATCACCCAGATCGATCCGCTTCGCGCCCGCAGGTGCCGCACCGCCGAGCGCGGTGATGCGCCCATCCGTCACGGTAATGACCGGACGCGGGACCAGCACGCCCTTCTCGACATCAAGCATCTGGGCGGCGGTGATGACCACCGTCTCCGCCGCCGCAGGGACAGCCACCGTCAACGCGGCAGCCGCAAACACGAGCCTCGACTTCAAAGAACACCCCCCATTGCCTGCACGGCGCGACGATAGTCGCCGGCCACCGTCACGATGTCGACGAAGAAACCGACCCACATCGCCAGCAGGATCACCACCGATACCAGATAGGCGAAGAACCGCGCCGGCACCTTCTTCGGCCCGATGTGGATGTAGCTATGAACGGCCCGTGCGATAACGAACAGCCAGGCAAGCGTCACCTGAATGTTATTGACCTGCGCCGTCACGATCAGCAGCGACACCAGTGCGAAATAGAGCACCGGCATCTCGAACAGATTGGCGAGATTGTTCGCGGGCATCTCGACCGGTCGGAAATAGCGCAGCGCCGCCTCGCCATCCGCAAAATCCTGCGGTCGCGGCGGTGTGTGCTTCATGTGGCGGATGCGATGAAAGAACAGCGTGAACCAGACGACGAAGATCAGCCCGACCATAGCAAAGGTCGGCCACAGGATGTTCAACGCGGCCATGATGCCCCTCCCCCAAATAAGCGCAGCATGGGGCGAATGAGCGGAAGTGAAAAGAGGGACGGGCGACCGGGAAGCGCTCGAAAAGGCCCAGCTGACTAGTTCAGTGGGACGATCACTTCGTCGGGGTGAGCGACGTTCAGTTCACGCCGCACCAGTTCGTCCACCATGTCCGGGTTCGCGTGACGCGGATCAAGAAGCGCGACTCGATTACGCAACACCTCTCGCTTGTGATCGAGCGCCGCATAATAATGTTCACGCTTCGCAACCTGCCGCTTGTATTCCCCGAAGGCGAAGATGCCATTCGCACCAAGAACGGCATAGCCACCGAAGAACGCCATCACCATCACCGCCAGCGCAGGCCAGGTGGCGCGCTTCAGTACGGCACGAAAGGTGGAGGGCTTGCGGCGTTTCACACGAAGATTTTCGCCGAAAGCCCTCCTTTATTCAAGCTGTTTCAGCGGGTGCGCAACACGTCCCGGCCGGCATAAGCGGCAACCGTGCCGAGCTCCTCCTCGATCCTGATCAGCTGGTTGTACTTGGCGAGCCGATCGGACCGCGCGAGACTGCCGGTCTTGATCTGCCCGCAGTTCGTAGCGACCGCCAGATCGGCGATCGTCGCGTCTTCGGTCTCGCCCGAACGGTGGCTCATGACCGCGGTGTAGCCGGCCCGCTCCGCAATGCGCATCGCCTCCAGCGTTTCCGACAGCGTGCCGATCTGATTGACCTTCACCAGCAGCGAATTGGCGAGGCCGCGCTTGATGCCATCGCGCAGACGCGCCGGATTCGTGACGAACAAATCGTCGCCGACGAGCTGGACCTTGTCGCCGATCTTGTCGGTCAGCGCCTTCCAGCCCTCGAAATCGTCCTCGGCCATGCCGTCCTCGATCGACAGGATCGGGTAACGCGAAACGAGATCGGCGAGATAATCAGCCATTGCGCCGGGCTCGAGCGACAGGCCCTCGCCCGAAATTTCATATTTGCCGTCGCGGAAGAACTCGGTCGCCGCGCAGTCGAGCGCGAGCATCACGTCGTCGCCCGGCGTGTATCCCGCCTTCTCGATCGACTGCATGATGAAATCGAGCGCATCGGTGGTGCTCGCCAGATTGGGCGCGAAGCCGCCCTCGTCTCCGACGGAGGTGGCAAGCCCCTTCTCGTGCAGGCCCTTCTTCAGCGTATGGAATATCTCCGAGCCGCAGCGCACCGCGTCAAGGATGTTCTCCGCGCCCACGGGCATGATCATGAATTCCTGGAAATCGATCGGATTGTCAGCATGTTCGCCGCCATTGATGATATTCATCATCGGCACCGGCAAGACATGCGCGCCAGCGCCGCCGACGTAGCGGTAGAGCGGCAGGCCGCGCGCGTCGGCCGCTGCCTTGGCCACGGCCAGGCTGACGCCGAGAATCGCGTTCGCGCCCAACCGCCCCTTGTTCGGCGTGCCATCCAGCTCGATCAGAACAGTATCGATCTCCAGCTGATCCTCGGCCTCCAGCCCGCGGATGGTGTCCGCAATCTCGCCGTTGACCGCTTCGACCGCGCCCTCCACGCCCTTACCCAGCCAGCGCGACTTGTCGCCATCGCGGCGTTCCACTGCCTCGTGCGCGCCGGTCGACGCGCCCGACGGCACGGCCGCGCGGCCGAAGCTGCCGTCTTCGAGGAATACGTCGACCTCAACCGTGGGGTTGCCACGGCTGTCGATGATCTGGCGGCCCTGCAGGTCGATGATTGCGGTCACGTAACGATCCTTCTACGATGGCGAGGACGGGTTTTCGGCGTCCGATAACGTGACGTGCTCCCGGCGGCAAATCGTGATGGAACACCCTCGCCGTGGCGGGGTTGTCAGTACCGATCAAGGAAGGATTCTCCATGGCCGACGACACCTTAAAGCCGATGACCGATCAAGATGTCGCGCCCGCGCTCGCCAATCCGGCCGGTGCGACCGACGATTTGCAGCCGCGCGATCCGCTGAATAGCGCCAGCGACAGCGCGCCCGGCAGCAGCGGGGCCACCGCCGACGGCGACTCAACCGGTGGCAACACCAGCCCGCGCCAGCTGATCAACGACAATGTCGTGAAGCTGAAGAGCGAAGCAGGCGACCGGGCGCGGACGCTGGCCGACCAGGGCAAGGTTAAGGCGACGGATGCGCTGGACCAGTTGGTGACGATGCTCAACGATGCCGCGCAGCAGGTCGATGAGAAGCTCGGCGCACAATATGGCCAATATGCCCGCTCCGCTGCCGAGCAGGTGCAGGGCCTGTCGTCGAAGCTGAACGATCGCAGCGTCGACGAACTGCTCGACGACGCACGCGAGGTGGTTCGCAAGAGCCCGGCGGCTGCCATCGGTGTCGCGGCCGCGGTTGGCTTCGTTGCCGCTCGCCTTCTGTCCTCGGGGCTCGACCAGCGCGACCAGGCGTGACCTTGATGACGGGGGAGCGGACGGACGAGGAAGCCGGCATCGGGCAGCTGGTGTCGCAACTGGCTGCCGATACACGTGAAGCCGCGCAGGCCGAGATCGCGCTGGCGAAGGCGCGCGCCGCCTTCGCCGCGGATCGCTACAAATGGGCGGCGATCTACTTCGCTGTGGCCGGTGTATTGGCGCTCGCAGCGCTCATCGCCATGCTGGTGGGGATCATCTTCACGCTGGCGACCGTCATCGGCCCGGGCTGGGCCACGACGGCGGTTGTTGCGGTCGTGCTGGCGATCGCCACGATCCTCGGTCTGATGGGCAAGGCGCAATTGTCGAAGAAGGTCGTCTCTTGAGCTCCGATCCCCAGGCATTGTCCGTTACGCTCGCCGAGCAGCGCGCCGCTGCCGCGCGTCAGCGATTGAGCCAGACCGCCAGCACACTGCAGGCGCGCCTGCATCCGAAGGTCGTTGCGCGCGACGCGGTGGAAAATCTTCAGGAGACCGGTGGGCGCGCGCTGCGCAACGGCGTCGCCACGGCGCGAGCAAACCCGGAAGTGCTGGTGTGGGCGGCCACGCTTGCGATCGGGTGGCTCGCACGGGACCGTATCGCCGGCCTTTTTGGCCGGCGACGCAAGCGCAAGCACGATCGCGAAACCCCCGCGCAACTAGCGCGTTCGATCCCTGGTGACTGGCCGGAAGCGGCCGAGAGGAACAACATATGACCGACGCGAACACGCAGACCAACAAGCAGGGCAGCAGCGCCGATCACAACGAATCGCTGCGCGAGCGTGCGGCTCACGCCTACGAGAGCGCGCTGGAGCGCGCTGGCGAGACGGTCGAGACGTCGAAGGAAGGCGCCCGCGACGCCGCGCACAAGGCGACGGACTTCATCGAGGGCAACCCGCTCGGCGCCCTCGCCGGCGGCTTGGCATTGGGCGCCGTTGTCGGCGCGCTGTTGCCGCGCAGCGAGCGCGAGAAGAAGATCCTGGCGCCGGTGGGCAAGACGGTGAGTGCCGCGGCCGTTGCAGCCCTTGCAGCCGCCAAGGAGGCTGGCCGCGGCGAACTGGAAGAGCTGGGTCTGACCAAGGATGCTGCCCGGGGGCAGGCCAAGTCCCTGTTCCAGGGCGTCGTGAAGGCGGCATCGCACGCTGGCACGGCGGCGGCCGAGGCTGGACGCGAACAGATCAAACCGGCGCACTGAGAGGGTTCAAACCCGGTCGCCTAGGGGATAAGGGAGCCGCCATGAGCAAGCTTCACCTCGTTTTCGGCGGCCGGGTTACCGACCCGCGCACGCTCGACTTCGCCGACCTCAAGTCTATCGACATCGTCGGCGTCTTTCCAGACTACGCATCGGCCGAAAAGGCTTGGCGCGCTGCTGCACAGCGGACCGTTGATGATGCAGAGATGAAATATGTGGTGGTGCACCTGCACCGTCTGCTCGAGCCGGAGTTGCTAAAGCCGGCCGGCTGAGCCACCAACGCCCCTCGCCCCGATTTCCCTCAAGGCTGCGGATGCCTAGGCGCGTCCGCAGCCTTTTATTTGGCTCGTCGCGTGGTTCTTAGGGATGAAGGCTCGGAGCGGACGCACTGGGGCTGCAACGCGTCGCTGCAGCCTCAGGCTCTATCCCTCACAATCAAATGAATTCGATCTTGGACACCACGTAATAGCGGTCGCCGGCCGGCACCGACACCTCTACCTCGTCATCCACGCTGCGTCCGATCAGCGCGCGGCCCATCGGCGAATTGTAGCTGATCCGGCCCGACTTCGCATCCGCTTCGGTCTGACCAACAATCTGATACCTGATCGGCTTGTCGTCTTCGTCGAGCAACGTGACGGTCGCGCCGAACACCACCTTGTCGCCCGACAGGTCGCGCGGATCGATGATCTGCGCGCGCGAGAGCTTGTCCTCGATGTCGGCGATAGTCGCCTCGATCTGGCCCTGACGCTCCTTGGCGGCATGATATTCGGCGTTTTCGGACAGGTCGCCATGGGCACGCGCTTCTTCGATCGCATCAACAATCTGCGGCCGTTCGATTTTCAGCCGTTTGAGCTCCGCAGTCAGCTTGTCGTAGCCTTCCTGCAGCATCGGCATCTTCTCGACGGTCGCCATGTGCGCGTCACCCTTCAATAAACCCGTCCCCGAGCGGCCTCCCTTAGCCGCTTCGCACCTCAAACAAATTGTCGGGGATTAGTTGTGCGACTGCGAATAATAGGCCTGCAACGGGCGTACTTCAAGGTTCTGCGACACGGTCGTGATCGCCTTCGCCGCCTGAATGCTTGCCTGGGCGGTGGTGAAGTACGGGATCTTCTGATTCACCGCCGAGGCACGGATCGGCTGCGAATCCTTCAGGCTCTGCCAGCCTTCCGTCGTGTTGAAGATCAGCGCGATGTCGCCATCCTTGATCCGGTCCACGATGTGCGGCCGGCCCTGCGCCACCTTGTTCACCACCTCGACCGGCAGGCCGGCGCGTTGCAGGTGATCCGCGGTGCCGCCGGTCGCGACGATGGTGAAGCCAGCGTCCACCAGTCCGCGGATCGCGGTCGTGATCGCCGCCTTGTCATTGTCCTTCACGCTGACGAACACCTTGCCGCCGCTCGGCAACACATTGCCCGCGGCGAGCTGCGACTTGGCGAAGGCGGTGGTGAAATCGCGATCGATTCCCATCACTTCGCCCGTAGACTTCATCTCCGGTGACAGGACCGGATCGATTCCGGGGAAGCGGTTGAACGGGAACACGGCTTCCTTCACCGCCACGTAATCGATGTTGCGGTCGATCGTGGGCAGGTCCTTCAGCTTCTCGCCCGCCATCACGCGCGCGGCGATCTTGGCGATCGGAGCACCAATCGCCTTGGCGACGAACGGCACCGTGCGGCTGGCGCGCGGGTTCACCTCGATCAGATAGACCTTGCCGTCCTTCACCGCGAATTGGATGTTCATCAGGCCGCGTACGCCAAGGCCATGCGCCAGCGCCTCAGCCTGACGCTCGATCTCGGCGATGATCTCGGCGGGCAGCGAATAAGGCGGGATCGAGCAGGCGCTATCGCCCGAATGGACGCCGGCTTCCTCGATATGCTGCAGCACGCCGGCGACCACGACATCGTCGCCGTCGCAGATCGCGTCCACGTCCACCTCGATCGCGTCGCGCAGATACTGGTCGATCAGCACCGGGGCGTCGCCGGACACCTGGACCGCGGTCTGAATATAGTCCTCAAGCTGCTGCGGTCCGTCGACGATCTCCATTGCGCGGCCACCGAGCACGAAGCTCGGGCGCATCAGCACCGGATAGCCGACCCGCTCGGCGACGTTCAGCGCCTCTTCACGGCTGCGCGCGATGCCGTTGTTGGGCTGAAGCAGGCGCAGCTTGTCGACCAGCGCGGCGAACTGCTCGCGATCCTCCGCCAGATCGATGGCCGAGGGCGAGGTACCTAGGATAGGGATCCCCGCCGCCTCGATCGCACGCGCCAGGTTCAGCGGCGTCTGCCCACCGAACTGAACGATGACCCCGACGAGCTCGCCCTTGGATTGCTCGACGTGCAGGATCTCAAGCACGTCCTCGGCCGTCAGCGGCTCGAAATACAGGCGATCCGACGTGTCATAATCGGTCGACACCGTCTCCGGGTTGCAATTGACCATGATCGTCTCCAACCCGGCATCCGCCAGCGCGAAACACGCGTGGCAGCAGCAGTAATCGAACTCAATCCCCTGCCCGATCCGGTTCGGCCCGCCGCCCAGGATCACGATCTTGCGACGATCCGACGGCATTGCCTCATTCTCGGCCTCACCGAAGGTGGGCGCCTCATAGGTCGAGTACATGTACGGCGTCTTCGCATCGAACTCTGCTGCGCAGGTGTCGATGCGCTTGAACACCGGGCGCACGCCAAGCTTGTGGCGATGCTCGCGCACCTCCTGCTCGGTGACGCCGCCGGTCATCGCCTTGACTGCCTCGTGGATCAGGCCGGACCCTTGCGCGATGCCGCGACGCATCCCCCGCAGATTGGCCGACTGCAGCGCAAGCCACGCGAGACGCTTGTCGCTGAAGCCCATCGCCTTCAGCCGGCGCATGCCCGCCGCGCCGATCGGCAGGCCGTTGCGACACACTTCTTCCTCGGCGCGGACGATCTCCTCGATCCGCTCCAGGAACCAGGGATCGTATTTGGCGATCGCGTGCACCTCGGCGACGGTGAAGCCTTCGCGCAGCGCCTGTGCGGCGACCAGCAGGCGATCGGGCGAAGCGACGGCAAGCGCCGCCTCGATCTCGGCACGCGGTGCGCCGACCAGCCGCTCAACCCGGTCGAAGCCGCTGAGGCCGGTCTCCAGACCACGCAGCGCCTTCTGCATCGATTCGTGAATGTTGCGTCCGATCGCCATGACTTCGCCGACGCTCTTCATCGCAGTCGACAGAACCGCCTCGGCGCCCTTGAACTTCTCGAAGGCGAAGCGTGGGATCTTGGTGACGACATAGTCGATCGTCGGCTCGAAGCTCGCGGGCGTCGCGCCGGTGATGTCGTTCTCGATCTCGTCGAGCGTATAGCCCACCGCCAGCTTCGCCGCGACCTTGGCGATCGGAAAACCGGTGGCCTTCGACGCCAGCGCAGACGAGCGCGACACGCGCGGGTTCATCTCGATCACGATCAGGCGGCCATCCTTTGGATTGACCGCGAACTGTACGTTCGAACCGCCTGTTTCCACGCCGATTTCGCGCAGCACCGCAATGCTGGCGTTGCGCATGATCTGATATTCCTTGTCGGTCAGCGTCAGCGCAGGCGCGACAGTGATCGAGTCGCCCGTGTGGACGCCCATCGGATCGATATTCTCGATCGAGCAGATGATGATGCAATTGTCCGCACGGTCGCGGACCACCTCCATCTCATATTCCTTCCAGCCGAGCAGCGACTCCTCAATCAGCACCTCGGTGGTCGGCGATGCGTCGAGGCCCTTGCGGACGATCTCGAGGAACTCCTCACGGTTGTACGCGACGCCGCCGCCGGTGCCGCCCAGCGTGAAGCTCGGCCGGATAATGGCGGGGAGCCCGGTTTTCTCCAGCGCCTCCAGCGCCTCCGCCTCGGTATGCGCGACGGCCGAGCGGGCGCTTTCCAGCCCGATCTTGTCCATCGCGTTGCGGAACTTCTGCCGGTCCTCGGCCTTGTCGATCGCCTCTGCATCGGCGCCGATCATGGTGACGCCGTACTTCTCCAGCGTGCCGTCATGGAACAGCGCCAGCGCGGTGTTGAGCGCGGTCTGCCCGCCCATCGTGGGGAGCACTGCATCGGGCCGCTCCTTCTCGATGATCTTGGCCACGATCTCCGGCGTGATCGGCTCGACATAAGTGGCGTCGGCCAGTTCGGGATCGGTCATAATCGTGGCCGGGTTCGAATTGACCAGGACGATGCGATAGCCCTCTTCCTTGAGCGCCTTGATCGCCTGCGTGCCCGAATAATCGAACTCGCACGCCTGACCGATTACGATCGGCCCGGCGCCGATGACGAGGATGGAGGAGATGTCGGTGCGCTTGGGCATTATGTCTCTCTTGGTCCTTACTCGGCGGCCCCCGCCCCCGCGCCGATCGGCGTGAGGCTGGCTCCCGAAATCTTCTTCACTTCGGCGGCGATGCAGGCGGCGGCCTGTTCGGCCTCCGCAGCTGGCATGTCGCCCGGCAATTCCATCGTCACGTTCGAGGCCGATGTCGCCTTCAGCCGCGCTGTCGCCACCCCGCATGTATTGGGGATGGAGGAAAGCCGCGCCTGCAACTGGTGCTGGTTCGCCGGCGCAGCCTGCGAACAGGCGGCCAAAGCGAGGGTCAGCACCGGGGCAGCAAGCTGGCCCCGCGTGATCAACGCAGCGAACCCACGAACCGTTCGAACAGGTAGAAGCTGTCTTGCGGCCCCGGGCTCGCCTCGGGGTGATATTGCACGCTGAACGCGGGCTTGTCGGTCAGCTCCAGTCCGGCATTGCTGCCATCGAACAGCGACACATGCGTCTCGCGAGCGTTCGCCGGAAGGCTTTCACGCTCCACCGAGAAGCCGTGGTTCATGCTGGTGATCTCGACCGCGCCGTCGGCGAGGCGCTTCACCGGATGGTTCGCGCCGCGGTGACCCTGGAACATCTTGGTCGTGCGTGCCCCAACCGCGAGGCCGAGCAGCTGGTGGCCAAGGCAGATGCCGAACAGGGGCTTGTTGGTGTCGAGCAGCTTCTGGATCACCGGAACGGCGTATTCGCCGGTCGCGGCGGGATCGCCGGGGCCGTTGGACAGGAAGATGCCGTCGGGGTTGAGCGCCATGATCGTGTCGAAATCAGTCTCGGCCGGCACCACCGATACCTTCGCGCCCGCCTGAACGAGATTGCGGAAGATGTTGTGCTTGCTGCCGTAATCGATCGCCACGACGTGTGGGCGATCCTCACCCTCGGCGCCGTCATAACCGAAGCCGACGCGCCAGATACCGCCGGCGCGATCCGCACCCCAGGTGCCGTGCGTTTCGCGGGTCACTTCCCTGGCGAGGTCCATGCCCTCGAGCCCCGGCCATTCGCGCGCCATCCTCAGCAGCAGATCGAGATCAAATCGGCCATCTGCGGCATGGGCGACGACACCATTCGGCGCACCTCCGGCCCGAATGCGGCGGGTCAGCGCGCGCGTGTCGATGCCGGCGAGGCCGATGCGCGCGTGGCGCTTCATCCAGCCTTCGAGATTTTCGGCGGCGCGGAAGTTGGACGGCGCGGTCGGATCCTCGCGCACGATCATGCCCAGCGCATGCGGCTCATCCGCCTCGACGTCGTCGGGATTCGCGCCGACATTGCCGATATGCGGGAAGGTGAAGGTGATGATCTGCCCGGCGAAGCTCGGGTCCGTCATGATTTCCTGATAGCCGGTCATCGCGGTGTGGAAGCACACCTCGCCAACGGCCTGTCCCTCGGCACCGAATCCACGGCCCCACAGCACATCGCCCGTTGCCAGAACGAGGACACCTGTGGCCCCATCGGGCTGAGGCGCGTGCGTGGGTATTGCGTCTGCCATGGTGGCGGGCACTCCTGGTAAGCGGCGATGTACGTTAAGTGCGGCGCGCTAAACTCGCCCCTCCGCCACGTCAATCTGATATGGCCTCAGGAACCATGATTCGAGACGATATCAAGCAAGCCCAGATCGCTGCCATGAAGGCCGGCGACAAGGAAACCCGCGCCGCGATCGGCCTGATCCAGGCCGCGATCAAGAATCGCGACATCGAAGCGCGCACCCAGTCCAACGCGCCGGACGACGACGCGCTGGTGGTCGAAGTGCTGCAGAAGATGAAGAAGCAGCGCACCGAGTCGATCCAGATGTTCCGCAACGGCGGGCGAGAGGAACTGGCCAAGGCCGAAGAGGCCGAAGTGGCGGTGATCGATCGCTTCCTGCCCAAGCAGATGGACGAAGCGGAGACGACCGCCGCGATCGAGGCGATCAAGGCCGATATCGGCGCCGCCGGGATGAAGGACATGGGCCGGGTGATGGCCGAACTGAAGGCGCGGCACGGCACCGTGCTCGACATGTCCAAGGCAAGCGGCCTCGTGAAGGCGGCTCTGGCTTAACTCTGAACGCCCCTCCCGCTTGCGGGAGGGTTTTGGGAAGCGCATGTCTTCACGAGCAACACCATGTCGCTGACCCCCGCCTTTCTTGACGAGCTGCGCGCGCGCACGTCGCTGTCTGCGCTGATCGGCAAGACAACCAAGCTCACCAAGGCTGGGCGTGAGCACAAGGGCTGCTGCCCGTTTCATAACGAGAAGACGCCCAGCTTCTACGTCAACGACGACAAGGGCTTCTATCACTGCTTCGGCTGCTCGGCGCATGGCGATGCGATTCGCTGGATGACCGACCAGCGGGGCCTGCCCTTTATCGATGCGGTTAAGGAGCTGGCGCAGGCGGCGGGCATGGACATGCCCGCCCCTGACAAGCGCGCCGCGGCGCGGGCCGAGAAGGCGAACTCGCTCCACGATGTGATGACCGCTGCGGCGGAGTGGTTTCGCCAGCAGCTTGACGGGATCGAGGGCACCGCGGCGCGCGCCCTGCTCGACAAGCGCGGGATTTCGGATGCGACCCGGCGCACTTTCGGGTTCGGATTCGCGCCAGACGCCCGCGGCAAGCTGCGCGGGGCGCTGAAGCAATTTGGCGATGCCATGCTGATCGAGGCGGGATTGCTGATCAGCGTGGAGGGCAAGGAGCCCTATGACCGGTTCCGCGGTCGGCTGATGATCCCGATTCGCGATGCGCGCGGGCGCGTGATCGCGTTTGGCGGGCGGATCATCGGCGATGGCGAGCCGAAATATCTAAACTCCCCCGACACGCCGCTCTTCGACAAGGGGCGCACGCTCTACAACCTCGATCGCGCCCTGCCCGCCGCGCGCAAGGCGGACCGCGTGCTGGTGGTGGAGGGCTATATGGATGCGATTGCCCTTGCGCAGGCCGGGATCGGGGAAGTGGTCGCGCCGCTCGGCACCGCGCTGACCGAACACCAGCTCGAGCGGCTATGGCGGATTGTCGATGTGCCGACGCTTTGCCTCGACGGGGACAATGCCGGGCAGAAGGCCGCGATCCGTGCCGGGCACCGCGCGATGCCGCTGCTCGCCCCAGGTCGCAGCCTCCAATTCGTCACCTTGCCGGAGGGGCAGGATCCCGACGACCTGATCCGCGCCAAGGGCGCCGGCGCCTTCGAGGCGCTGGTGCGCGAGGCAACGCCGCTGGTCGACCGGTTGTGGACGCATGAGGTCGCGGCCGAGCCGCTCACCACGCCCGAGCAGCGCGCCGGCTTTCGCGCCCGCATGGCCGAACTGGCCAAGACCATCGGCGATCCGGTCGTACGGTCGGAGTATCAGGCAGAGTTTCGCCGCCGCTACGACGAGCAGTTCGGGCAGACCCGCCGCCCGTTCGAGCGCGGTCGCAGCTTTGAACCCCGGCAGCCATTCGTGCCCAGACGGCCGGGACAGAAATGGACGCCCCCGCCCCTGCCCGTCACGGACGACGCCAAGGCGTTTCGCGCGGCCGGGATCGACCGGGTGCTGGCCAAGGCCGTGCTCGCCGGGCTGATCCGCCACCCGGCCGAAATCGCCCGCCATATGGAAGTGCTGGGATCGCTCCGCATGGCCGATGGCGCGCTTGGCCGACTGTTCGAGGCAGTGGTCGATGTTGCGCTTGAGGATCGGGAGCTTGATAGCGCCCGCCTCGTCACCATATTGCGGAACAGCGGTTTCGAAGCAGTCGCCCGTGACCTGCTGAGAGCAGATACAATGCCTTATTCCTTTACGCAGCCGACGGGGGATGCGTCGCGCGCCCGGGAAGACCTGGACGAAGCGATCGCGATCCTGGTGACGCAGCCTGAAGTGGATGCGGCACTGGCTGATGCAACGTCCGCCATGCAGGCGCGCTTCACCGACGAGGCGTTCCAGCGACAGGTGGCGTTGGTGAAAGAAAAACAGGCGCTGGAGCTTCGGCTTGCAAATCTCGTTCAGTCGAACGAAGACGCCCGCGCTTTTGATTCCGAGGACGATTGATGGCGAAGGTTAACGGTAGCGGTGCAGAAGACGGTGTTGAACTGGCTGATGCCCCGCTGATCGACCTGAACGACGCGGACGTCAAAAAGCTGATCGCTCGCGCCAAGAAGCGCGGGTACATCACCTATGATGAGCTGAACGCCGCCCTGCCGCAGGACCAGATGTCCAGCGACCAGCTCGAGGACGTGATGTCCGCGCTCAACGAAATGGGCGTCAACATCGTCGAGAACGAGGAAGCCGGCGAGGACGGCGACGAGCAGGAGCAGCCGGAGGACGAGGTCGAATCCGTCGACGTCGACCAGGGCACCGCGCCCGCCGTCGAGAAGAAGAAGGAAACGGTCGACCGCACCGATGATCCGGTGCGCATGTACCTGCGCGAGATGGGCGCCGTTGAGCTGCTCAGCCGCGAGGGCGAGATCGCGATCGCCAAGCGTATCGAAGCTGGCCGTGACACGATGATCATGGGCCTGTGCGAGTCGCCGATCACCTTCAACGCGATCATCGACTGGTCCACCCAGCTGAACGAAGGCACGATGCAGCTGCGCGAGATCATCGATCTCGACGCGATGCTGTCCAAGGGTCCGTCGGCCGAGCAGGTCGAGGGCGCCGAGGACGACAATGGCGAGATCAGCGAGAAGACCGCTGGCACCTCGTTCAAGGAAGAGGACGAGCCGGAGGAAGCATCGTCGGACGACGACGATGACATGACCGAGCGTCGCACGCCGCGCGCGTCGGACGAGGAAGAGGAGGACAACACCCTCAGCCTCGCGCAGATGGAGGAAACGCTCAAGCCGATGGCGCTTGAGAAGTTCGCCAACATCACGTCGATCTACAAGAAATTCTCGAAGATGCAGCAGGGCCGGCTCGACGCCATGGGCGGCGGGACCGAGCTGACCGCGGCGGACGAGCGCAAGTATCAGAAGCTGCGCGAGGAGCTGACGGCCGAGGTCGAGAGCGTCCAGTTCCACAACGCAAAGATCGAGTATCTGGTCGACCAGCTGTACAGCTACAACCGGCGTTTGACCGCGCTGGGCGGGCAGATGCTGCGACTGGCCGAGCGGCACAAGGTAAGCCGCAAGGACTTCCTCGATCGCTACATGGGCCATGAGCTGGACGATACGTTCCTGGCGACGGTGAACGGCCTCGACAAGAAGTGGACCGCCTTCGCCACCAACGAAGCGGCCGCCGTCGAGCGTATCCGCAGCGAGATCGCCGAGATCTCGCAGCAGACCGGCATGGCGCTCGGCGAGTTCCGCCGCATCGTGAACATGGTGCAGAAGGGCGAGCGCGAGGCGCGTATCGCCAAGAAAGAGATGGTCGAGGCGAACCTGCGCCTCGTGATCTCCATCGCGAAGAAGTACACCAACCGCGGCCTGCAGTTCCTGGATCTCATCCAGGAGGGCAACATCGGCCTGATGAAGGCGGTGGACAAGTTCGAGTATCGCCGGGGCTACAAGTTCTCCACCTATGCCACATGGTGGATCCGGCAGGCGATCACCCGCTCGATCGCGGACCAGGCGCGCACGATCCGTATCCCGGTCCACATGATCGAGACGATCAACAAGCTGGTTCGCACCAGCCGTCAGTTCCTGCACGAGCAGGGCCGCGAGCCGACCCCGGAGGAAATGGCCGAGCGCCTTTCCATGCCGCTGGAGAAGGTGCGCAAGGTTATGAAGATCGCCAAGGAGCCGATCTCCCTCGAAACGCCGATCGGCGACGAGGAAGACAGCCACCTGGGCGATTTCATCGAGGACAAGAACGCGGTGATCCCGGTGGACGCCGCGATTCAGGCGAACCTGAAGGAAACGGTCACCCGCGTCCTTGCCAGCCTCACGCCGCGTGAGGAGCGCGTGCTTCGCATGCGCTTTGGCATCGGCATGAACACCGACCACACGCTGGAGGAAGTCGGCCAGCAGTTCAGCGTGACGCGCGAGCGCATCCGCCAGATCGAGGCCAAGGCGCTTCGCAAGCTGAAGCACCCGAGCCGAAGCCGCAAGATGCGCAGCTTCCTCGACCAGTGAGGATCCAGCGGGCGGGAAGAGCGATCTTCCCGTCCGTTCTGTTTGCAGCCCCGATGGCCCACTGCGCTACGATCATCGGCACGGAAATGCAGCCAACGTTGATCGATGGCGCTTAACCGCGTCTTTACCTTGTTTTGCGATCCTCCGGCGCAACTCGTCGGAAGGTATGTTTTGGTGACTCCCAACGCGGGCTTTGCATCGACCCGTCACGCGCTTGACGCCATCGTGGCGGCAGACGGTACAGCGGGTTGCGCCCATGTCGCCGCGCTGGTCGATGGCGATGGCGCCGTGCGCGACCTGGCTGATGCAGTCCATGCGCTCTGCGCGCTACATGGCAGCGCGCCCAGCCTCGTCGAGCGCGCAATACATGCGAATGGCGCGGCGCCGCTCCGCGACTGGTTGCGCGTTGCTGCGATCGGCTTCGATGAGGAGCGGCACCTGCTAGCCGCGCTGACGGCCGCGATCGGCCCACGCCCGTCCACGCCGCGCGCGGCGCAGGCGGAGGCGGCCCTCACTGGCCAGCACCATGCCCTGACTACCCTCGCTTCGTCTGAACGGGCGGGCTGCGCGGTGGGAGCTGCTCTTGCCTTGCTGCTCGACTGGCACGCGATCAGGAACGTGCTGGGCGTCGCGGCCTGTTGCGCGGAAATGGTGTTGCTGGCCGCGGCTATTCCGCCGCAGGAGGACATCATCGCGGCCGCCGCGACGATCGCTCAGAAGCCGGCGCCTGCTCGCGCGCTGTCCTTCGGCGCGCAGCAGCTGGCGCTCCAGCATCGCGGCCTGTGGCAGTTGCTGGCCGCGCGGATGGAGGCACGCAACGCGCTTTGACCGCGCAGCACGGCAAGCGTCTTGCACCCGCCCGAAAATTCCCGCATCGCCATACCCGATAGTCGAACAAGACGGGATGAGGGCATGAAGCGCTTCGAGGGCACGCAGAGCTACGTCGCAACCGATGATTTGAAGGTTGCGGTCAACGCGGCCGTGGCGCTTCGCCGGCCGCTGCTCGTGAAGGGCGAGCCGGGCACCGGAAAAACTGTCCTTGCCTATGAAATCGCGAAGGCGACCGGCGCACCCCTGATCGAGTGGAACGTGAAATCCACCACCAAGGCGCAGCAGGGCCTGTATGAATATGACGCGGTGGCGCGCCTGCGTGATGGCCAGCTCGGCGACGAGCGGGTTCACGACATCTCCAACTACATCCGCAAGGGCAAGCTGTGGGAAGCGTTCACCGCGCCCCAGCTTCCGGTGTTGCTGATCGACGAGATCGACAAGGCGGACATCGAATTCCCGAACGATCTTCTGCAAGAACTCGATCGCATGGAATTCCATGTCTACGAGACGAAGGAAACCGTACGCGCGGTCGAGCGCCCGATCGTGGTGATCACGTCCAACAATGAGAAGGAACTGCCCGACGCATTCCTGCGCCGCTGCTTCTTCCATTATATCAAATTCCCTGATCGCGAGACGATGCAGGCGATCATCGACGTACACTTCCCCGGCATCCAGCGGATGCTGGTGTCGAAGGCACTCGACATCTTCTACGACGTCCGCGACGTTCCGGGCCTGAAGAAGAAGCCGTCGACCAGCGAGCTCCTCGACTGGCTGAAGCTGCTGCTGCATGAGGACATGCCGCTCGAGGTGCTGCAGAACCGCGACCCGACCAAGGCGATCCCGCCACTGCATGGCGCGCTGCTGAAGAACGAACAGGATGTGATGCTGTTCGAGCGGCTTGCCTTCATGGCCAAGCGCCAGGCGAACAAGGGCTGAGGAGGTTCGCCCCGCCAGACCGGCGGGGCGGCCGCTCTTCCATCAGATCCGCCGCGCAATTTCCGGATAGGCACCCGCGTTTGGGGTCGCTACGCCAGCCTGTGTCCCTGATCCTGTCGATCGCCGCAACGGCGGCCTCCCCGGCCCTTGGCGCGGGATCCCTCCCGCTTTCCCCTTCGGTCGAGTCTGGCGCGCCGGTAATGTCCCCGGCGGCGCAGCCTCAGGGCGTGTTCGTTCTGGCGCCCGATGCTGAAAGCCGCTGGGTGCCGTTCGATTTCACGCCGGGGAACCAGCTGCGTTTCTCGCTCACGATCGATGGCCGTCCGGCAACCGCAATCCTCGACACCGGCGTCAGCTATTCGGTTTTGTCGCGCCGCTTTGCCGACGCAGCCGCGCTCAAGGTCATGGCGGGCGGCAGTGCGACCGCCATCGGTGGTTTGGTGCCGATCGGCTGGGCGGCGACCCGGGACGTGAGCTTTGGCGCGCTGACGCGGCAGGGTGGCGGCCTTGCCGTGGCGACGCTGCCGGCGCTGGCAACCGGCAGTACCGAGCCGGTCGACCTTCTCGTCGGACGTGACCTCACAGCGCGCTATGCGCTCGACATCCACTTCGAGGCGCGCCGTTTCCGACTGCTGCCAAGCGGACGATTGCCGTTCCGCGGCCGGGCCGCGCCGCTCTCCATCTCGCGTGATCGGATGGTCTATGTCAGCCAGGCCACGCTGGGCGCCACGCACCTGCGGCCGATGATCGTCGATACGGGGGATGGATCATCGATAACGGTAACCTCGCCAGGCTGGCAGGCGGCTGCGATCGACAATGTGCGCACGACGACGACGATTTCCTTCGGTCTGGCGGGCACCGTCACCAGCACGATCGGCATCGTGCCGAGCCTGCGGATCGGCGAGTTGGTCGCGCGCAACGTCGAGGTGCGTATCGAGCCGCCGCGCGGGTTTTCAGAGTCGATCGATGCCGCCGGCCGGATCGGGACGGGATTTCTGCAGAACTATCGCGTCCTGCTGGACCCGGGCGCTGGCCGCATGATCCTGTCGCCCGGCCGCAAGGCTGATTTGCCGCCACTGCGCTCCACCAGCGGGCTGCTGTTCGGGATCGACCGCGATCGTCTGCGTGTGCTGCACGTCATGCGCGGCAGCCCGGCGGCGGAATCCGGATGGCAGGAGGGCGACATGATTTGCCGCATCGACGGGCAGCCTGTCCCGCGCAACTATGGCACCCTGCCGCTCGCGACCTGGTCCGCGGGCAAGCCGGGACGAACCGTCGCCTTGGGCCTGTGCGATGGACGCGAGCGAATGCTGACGCTGCGCGAATTCTATTGAGGCGCGGGGATCACTGCCGGAACGCGCGGTTGAATTGATCCACCAGCGGTTTGAGCAGGTAGGACATCAGCGAACGTCGTCCAGTCTGCATATAGGCCTCCACCGGCATGCCGACCTTCAGCTTCAGATTGCCGAGCTTCTGCACCTCCGACTCCGGCACCCGCAGCCGGGCTTCAAAGAAGGTGGCGCCGGTGCGCTCGTCACTCTTTCGATCCGCGCCGATGTAGAACAATTCGCCCGTCAGCTCTGGCGTCGACTGGGCGCTGAATGCGGCAAAACGGAGAACGGCGGGCTGGCCGATATGAAGTTGGTCGATGTCCGTCGGGCTGACCGCCACGTCGACAATCAACGGCTCACGATCGGGCACGATCTCCATGATCGTCTGGGCGGGTGGCACGACGCCCCCCACGGTCTGGAACGCCAGGTTGTTGACCACGCCGTCATAAGGCGCGCGAAGCAGCGATCGCTCGGACGCATCGCTGGCGGCGATGGAGCGGACGCGCTGGTCGCCAAGCTGGGACATGACGACGGCAAGCTCCTGGCCGGCCTGGACGCGGGCATTGCGCTCTGCTTCGACGGCTGATTGCCGCAGTTCGGCAATGCGCGCCCGCTTTTCGGCGATCCGCGCGCGCAGCGAGGCTATTGTTCCGTTCAGCTCGGCGGCGGTGCGCTCCAGCTGGTTGACCCGTGCAACCGTCACGAGCTGACGTGCGTACAGGCCGCGCAGCGCCTCCAGCTCCGGGGTGAGAAAGGTGCGCTGGTTCTCCGCGCCCTGCAACTGGGCGCTTGTCGCTGCGACGTCCTGTTGCGCTTGGACGATCCGCTCCCGGATCGCCTCCTGCTCCGTCAGGCGAAGCGAGCGACGCGCGGCGAACTGGCGACCAGCCTCATCCTTGGCTGCGAGCGCGGTGGGCGTATTCGCCGTGGCGAGAGCCGGCGGAAAGCGGATGGACGCGTCACCGTCGCGTTCCGCGATCAGCCGGGCCTGCGAGGCGAGCAATTGCTCCAGCGACTGGCCAAGCGACGCTGCGCTGTCGCCGCTGACGCGATTGTCGAAGCGCATGATCGGCTGGCCCTTGCGGACGCGGTCGCCCTCGCGGACATACAGCTGGGCCACCACCCCGCCGGATGGATGCGCTACCTGCTTGACGCTGGATTCGACCGACAGCTTGCCGTTGCCCATCACCGCCCCGGTTACCCGGATCACCGAGGCCATGAGCGCGACGACAACCACCAGCAGCGCCGCCAGGATCATCGCGTGACGCACGCTGCGGTCGAGCGCGCGCTGCGGGTCGTCCAGATGTAGCGGGGGACCGGCAAGGTTGAACGTTAGGTTGGACATGGTCACTCTCGGTCGCGAACGACGGGATCAGCCACCCGTGGCTCGGCATATACGGACGTCTGGGCAAGGCGTTCGGCATCCCGCCGCTGACGCTCGGCCATGCGGGCACGCACATCTTCCTTGGTGCCGAAATCAGCCATGCCGCCCTTGCGAAGGACGAGCACCAGATTGGCGCTGTCGATGATGGCGGCCGAATCCCCCACCGCGATTGCGATCCCGCCGCGTTCCTGCACGCCAGCGAGACAGCGGCGTAGCGCAGCATTGCCCTCCCCATCCTGGAAGGCGCTGGGGTTGTCGAGCAGGAGGAGGAACGGGTCCCCGTACAGCGCGCGTGCGAGCGCGATGCGATGTTGCACCGACAGCGCCGGCGCGGGCGCATCGTGCTGCGCAAGCTCCGTATCGTAGCCATTCGGCAAGCGGACGATCGCATCATGAGCGCCAGCTGCCAACGCGGCGCGCGTGACCAAAGCGGGGTCGGCCGCGGGATCAAATCGGGCGATATTGGCCGCCACTGTCCCGGGCATCAGCTCGGGCACGGTGGGCAGATAGCCGATGTGGGCCGAACGAGCGTCGTCATCCCATTGGTCCAGCGTGGCGCCATCGAGCCTTACGGTGCCGGCAACCGCACGCACCTGCCCTGCCAGCATCCTCAGCAGCACGGACTTGCCGCAATTCGCCGGGCCGATGACGGCCACCACGTCCCCCGCCTGCGCGGCGAAACTGACCTCCTGCAACATCATCCGCCGCGTACCATGTACGGGCAGGGCAGCGTTGCTCACCTCAAGGCGGCGCACGGGCGGCGGGAGGGGAACGAGGGCGCGGGGTGCCTCGATTGTGTTGACGCTCTCCTCGAACGCGCGCCACGCCTGCCTGGCGGCGCTCAGCACTGCCAGATGAGTCGCCAGACGATGCAGCGTCCAGAAGATCAGCGTCGCCAGCAACATGGTTGCCGCGAAGGCGCCGTGGCTCGCCGCATCGGAGGCCATCAGCCAAGTGGCGGCTGCGGCCGTCGCCGCCAGGAACAGCGTAGCGGTGAGACCGACCAGTCGCACGGCATGCCCCTCGTGCCAGCTGGCAAGCTGCTCCGCCGACGAAACCTGACGCCGATAGCGAGCATCGGTTGCGCTGGCGTGCTGCCCCGACCCAAGCAAGGCGAGAAGGGCGCGGCGTGGCTGGCCCAGCGCCGCCTCCACGTCGCGCAGCCTGTAGGCCGATCGCGCCGCATCGCGGTCGCGCGCCAGCTTTCCAGCGGATGGTGCGAGGACGAGGAGGATCACGATCGCGCCAGCGAGCGGCACCAGCGCGACGGGCCCGCCGACAAGCGCCAGAACGATCAGCGCCACGGGTATGCACGCGGTATCGATCAGCGCTGGTACCGCTGGCCCAACCAGGGCTTTACGTATCGGATCGAGGCGCTCCGTCATTCCGCCCGCCTGATCATAAGCGGCAGCAAGATGAGCGAACAGCCGATGACGCGTGGCGAGAAGAACCGTGTGGAGAACGACAAGGGCGGCCGCGAGGGTGAGCAGGCCCACAATCGTGCTGCCGCTCCGCCCGGGAAGAGCGATGTCGATCAGCAGCATCAGATACAGAGCATAGCCGACCGGCAGCAATGACAAGGCGAGCCCAAGGATCGCAATACCCGGTATCGCCCTGCGTTTCGCCAGCGCCACACGCTCGTGAGCAGACCGATTGCTGATCGTGTCGGCTGCCGTCAGCCGTATCATGCGCCCTGCCCTTCCAGAGAGCGCCGGTGCTCGGGCGTGGAGCCTGCACCGCGCGATCGCGAGGTGAATCCACGCAGGGAAGGGACGCCGCGCATGCGCGACGCCCCTGTCTCTTGCGGCACGACGAGCCTGATCAGCTCGACAGCTCTTGGGTGAACGCCGCATAGCCATTGCTGATACGCAGCGTCTGGGTCGAACCGTTGCCGGTTTCGAAGTTGATGATCAGCAGGTCATAAGCCGCGTTGCCGCTGTACGTAATACGGCCGCCCGACGCTTCATAGGCTGCTGCCAGCCCCTCGAAGCTGGTGATGATCGCCGAGTCCCCGTTGGCAAAGCCGTTCAGACCCGGCGCGTCGGTGTCGAACAAGCCATTGTATTCACCGAATACCAGCTTGTCGCCCTGCGCGAAATTCAGATCATAGATCGAGTCCACATCGGACGCGCCACCGACCTGGTTGCCGAAGAAGCGGAACTGATCGGCACCAGCGCCGCCGTACAGTTGGTCATTGCCCGCGCCGCCGACCAGAATGTCGTCGCCACGGCCGCCGCGCAGCACGTCGTCCCCGCCCTTGCCGGCAAGAGTCGTGTCATTGCGCGTAGCAGAAATATCATCCCTGTTTTCTGTTCCCGAAACATAGTCTGCCATCGTACCCTCCTAGCAAAGAAGCCATTGGGCGTGTGTTGCCCCCAATATTCGGAACGACTCCGATCATTGGCGGGCCTTTTTCAGCACGACGGACAGGGTGCTGATAGTTGAGATGGCGCAGAAATGGAGGGATAGTACGTCACCGTCCTTGCCCCTTCCCAGTACGAACAGTGACATTTTTCACATCAAGCACTTTGCGCGTCCATAGAGACTTGCGATAGATTAGTCCGTTTTGGACCATATGCCACGGCGCGCCCCTCCTTCATGAGCAGGACGTGATCGATCGCCGCCAGGATGGAGGGACGGTGCGCTACCACGATGACAACCGCGCCCCGGGCCGTGGCCGCGCCGACTGCCTCGACAAGCGCGGCCTCTCCGACCGGGTCGAGATTGGCGTTCGGCTCATCCAGCAGGATCAGGAACGGATCTCCATGGAGAGCGCGCGCCAAGGCAATTCGCTGCCGCTGGCCACCCGACAGCCGGCGCCCGTCGGTTCCCACGTCGGTATTATAACCGTCAGGCAGCTGCTGGATCATTTCGTCGACACCGGCCTGCTGAGCAGCGGCAATGATCGTATCCACGGATGCTGCGGGGTCGAAGCGGGCGATGTTCTGCGCCACGGTGCCCGGAAGCAATTCCACGTTCTGCGGCAGAAATCCGATCTCCCGTCCCAGCAGATCGCGCGGCCATTGTGTCATGGTTGCGCCATCCAGCCGCACCTCTCCAGCGAGCGGGGGCAAGGTGCCAGCGATGCCGCGAAGCAAGGTGGACTTCCCCGCCCCGCTCGCCCCCATGATCGCGATCGCCTCCCCCGCATAGGCGACGAAGGAGACGTGGCGCACGGTAGGCTCGCTCGCGCCGGGAGGAACCAAGGTCAGCGCCTCGACGGACATGGTGCTGCGCGGGGGCGGCAGCGGCTGTACGGCGCGTGCCTCCCCGCCAAATGCCATCACGTCGCCCAGCCGCTGCCAGCTTTGCCGTGCGCCGACAAACCCGCGCCAATTGGCGATAGCGAGTTCGATCGGGGCGAGCGCGCGGGCGGACAGGATCGAGCTGGCGAAGATCACGCCGCCGCTCGCCTTTCCGCTGAGCACCAGCAACGCGCCCACGGTCAGCACCACCGACTGGAGGAAGATGCGGAAGATCCGTCCCGACGTGACGAGTACGCTGCTCTTGCCGCCAAGCCGCACCTGCGCCTGCCGATAGGCCCCGTTGGCGGCACGCCAGCGGGCGCCCATCTGGCCCTCCATACCCATAGCGTAAAGCGTCTCCGCGTGTCGCTGGCTCGTCTCGATGGCCTGTTGGCGATCGCGGTTCAGCCGCACCAACTGCGCGGTGGCCGAATTGCTGATCCACTCCGTCGCGACGGTGAGCGCGATGAGCACGATAGCGCCCGCCAGCACGGTGGCGCCGAGCCAGGGATGCAGAAGGAAAAGGATACCAACGAAGAAGAACACCCATGGAAGATCGACCAGCGCGGTCGGCCCGCTCCCGCCGAGGAACTGGCGAACCTGATCGACGTCGCGCACCGGCTGACCTGAGTCCCTCGCCGGATTGAGGCGCGCAAGCGTGACCGCCAGATCATGCGCCTTCAACTCCAGCGCCGCGTCGACATTGCTGGCGAGATGCACCAGCACATGCCCGCGCAGGGCGTCCAGCATCCCTTGAAACACATAGGCCGCGATGACCATCATCAGCAGGCCGAAGAGGGTGGGAAGACTGCGTCCCGGCAGCACGAAATCGTAGACCAGCATCATGTAGATCGAGCCGGCGAGCAGCAGCACGTTGAGCACCGCGCTGCTCAGCACGATGCCGATCAGCGCGCGGCGAAGCACGGGCGCGAGGGACGAAAGGCGCGGATCTCTAAGCAGCCCACCTGACCGGAGCATCGTGGCCGTACGCCTCCTCATCGCGCGCACCCGTCCGAAATGGTGCTCATTACTGATCCGAGGGACAGCCGCGGCCATCCTTTCCGCCCTATGGTAACCAGCCGTACCCCGCGGCGCGCAGACTAACGGTGCCATTTCGGACGGGTCTCCGCGCAGTGAAGCGGCGGTGGGCGGTATGACGCGGCATGAACCAGCCGCTGCCGCCCTGACCGGCGTGGCCGCGCAGTCCGGGAACTACGCTCGTGCTTCAGCTTCGCACCGCCTTGGACGCCGATCTCTCGGCCGCCCCTGTCAGCAAGGGAGGGCGGGCTGGCACGGGCACGGACGCCGAGCCGCGGCCACTGAAGCTGGCGCTGTGCGCCTCCGGCGGCGGACATGTGCGGCAAATCCTGGATCTGGAGCCCGTCTGGCGCGCGCACGACTTCTTCTTCGTGACCGAGGATCTCGCACTAGGGCGCTCCATCGGCGCGCAACATCGGACGATGTACGTTGCGCATTGCGCGCTTGGTCAGGCGCGGCTCGGCGCCCCGTTCCGCATGATCGCGGCCGCGGTGCGCAACCTCAGCCAATCGCTGCGGATCGTCCTGCGCGAACGGCCCGAGGCCGTGCTCACCACGGGCGCGGGGTCCATGTTCTTCATGCTGCTGTTTGCGCGCATGGCGGGCGCGCGCATCATCCTGATCGACAGTTTCGCCCGGTTCACCGCGCCATCCGTCTTCGCGCGGATCGCGGGACCACTCGCGCATGTGCGGATTGCCCAGTCACACGCATCGGCGGACGGCTGGGGGGCGCACGTGGCCTTCGATCCCCTGCGCCTGATCGATGACGAGCGCCCCGCGAAGGAGCCGATCGTGTTCGCGACGGTCGGCGCGACCTTGCCGTTCGATCGGCTGGTGACCCTCGTCGCGGCGGCGAAGAGGGACGGTCTATTGCCAGAGCATGTGATCCTGCAGGTGGGCGACACCAGCGCCCGACCCGACGCGATCGAGGAAGTGCATGAGGCAATTCCCTTCCCGGCGGTGCAAGGCATCCTCCAGCGCGCGGATATCGTGATCTGCCACGGCGGCACCGGTTCGCTGATCACCGCCCTTCAACAAGGGTGTCGTGTCATTGCCGTCCCGCGCCTGTTCGCGCTGGGCGAACATTATGATGATCACCAGCTGGAAATTTGCACCGCCTTTGCCGCGCGCGGGTTGATCGAAGTGGTGGATGCGGAGCAGGATCTGGCCACTGCCCTGTCCCGCGTTCGCGCGCGCCCTGCCAGGATGGCAACCACAGATACAGCCCCTCTGCAGGCCCATCTGAACATGTTGCTCACCGGGTGGTCGCTGGAACGACGCGGGGTGAGTGGAAAATCAGTGGAGCAAGGCTTCAGCGGCGGTCCGCAAGTGCGCCGAGCGTCGCGCGGGTAGCCGCGGTCGTGGCACGCGCCACGGCGACGGCATCGCGGCCAAGACCGCGCCACTGGCCGCGCATCAAGCGTCCGCCGGCGGCGACGCTGACGGCAAGCGGCACAAAGCAAAGCGCGCCCAGTACCACGAGTGGCTTGGCAACGATCGAAGACATCGGCGCGCCTTGGGGGCCTTCCCTCCCTTGCTCCGTGCCAGTGTCCATCTGCGTCCTCGCTGTTGTGCCGGAGCCATGCAGCGGCAATGAAGGGAGCGCAATCCAGGTGATAGCGGTTGGCAGAGGCGCGGCGTCGCTCCTCATCGGCTTCTCTCCGTTCGGGGAGCGGCCATTACATGTGCTGCTTTCGGGTGATTTCCGCTCGTTCCGCGATCGCGGCCACCCTGATATCGGTATTAGCGCTCTCGGCTATCTGGTTGCGATCACGAGCGAAAACCGCGCGCCGCGGCGAGATCGCGCAGTTCTTCATGGCGGCCAGGCGCCGCCTTTTCCATGCGCGCTTCGAAGGCGCTGACCAGCGCTTCGCCGGCCTCGGCCGGGGTGCCGGCGTCGAAGGGCGGTGCGGGGTTGTATTCGAGGCCGAGCTGGACGCCGCGGGCATGGTCTTCGCCGCGTAGCAGGGCGGTCAGTGTCAGGGCGAAATCGATGCCGGCAGTGACGCCGCCGCCGGTCGCTCGGTTGCGGTCGACGACGACGCGTTCGGCGACGGGGGTGGCGCCGAACAGCGCGAGCTGGTCGCGCCAGGCCCAGTGCGAGGTGGCACGATAGCCACGGAGCAGACCGGCCGCGCCGAGGATCATCGACCCGGTGCAGACGCTGGTAACCCATTGCGCAGACGTGCCAATTTGCTCGACCCACGCCATTGCGGCATCATCCGCGATGACCTGATTGACGCCGATCCCGCCGGGTATGCAGATGATGTCCGCGGTCGGCACGTCGGCGAAGGTGGCGGTCGGGAGGATCGAGAAACCGGCGTCGGTGGGGACCGGGTCCAGCGTCTTCCAGACGAGGTCGAGACGGGCATCGCCGCCGAGTCGGGAGAGCACCTGGGCGGGGCCGGTGAGGTCGAGTTGGGTGACGTTGGGGAACAGCAGGAATGCGACGCGCAACGGGCCTCTCCTATCCTGATCCGGCCGGAATGCCGGGTGATGAACGGCCGCCATCGTCGTGCCGGCGGCCTGTTTGCGTGACGCCTTTGGAGACAATTGGCCGCGTTCGGCCGCACCCCGGCCAGATGCGATCAGAAGGGATCGAGGTTCGGATTGGCGCCCTGTTCGCGGGCCTGGGCCTCGCGCTTCGACCGGCGGGCGTTCTGGACGAAACAGCCCGTCGCGCCGCCCGCGCCGACCGTGCTGCACGAGCCGACCCCGACCGCGCCGACGTCCTGGTTGCCCTTTTCACGCGCCGCCCAGCTTTCGTTCTCCGGCGTCACCTCGAGCGTGCGCACTTCCTGCGGGATGCGGAATTGCTCCTGCGCGCTGCGGCGCTGGCAGACGACGATTTCCTCGCCATTGCTGTTCGTCGGGCAGCGTTCGTTGCCGTAGAGAACGAGCACGCCATTGACCGGGGCGCCACGCGCGGTTTCGGTCGAGACGGTCTGGCGGCTGGCGCGCGGCGCGCCGGGCAGTGCCACCGGCTTCGACGGCGGGGGTACGATCACGACCTTGGGCGGCGACACCGGCGCGCCATCGACCGGCGCCGTCTGTACCGTCTGGGCCGCCAGCGGGCTGGCGATCAGCAGGGCCAGCACCGACGTTCCGATCAATCGCATCGCTCCAACTCTCCTTCAGATCCGCTTGGCGGTGGCGATCGCCGCGCGGCAGCCGAGGCGGATCACCGCCGACAGCAGCGGATAGGCCGGCGCATCCTCCGCGCCGCTGGCCAGCGCCTTGTCGCGATGTTCCAGCTCCTCCGCCTGGAATTCGGCGATGGCGTCGCTGAGTTCGGGATCGTCCGTGCCAAGCTCAACCAGCTGCTCGGCATAATGTTTGTCGATTTCGGTCTCGACCGCCGCGGTGCAGGCCATCGCGGCCTCCGGCCCGATCGCGGCCGTGACCGCGCCCAGCGCAAAGCCGGCGACGTCCCAGAACGGCTGGAACAAGGTCGGCCGCACGCCGCGCTCGGCGATCAGCCGGTCGAAGAACTGCCGGTGGCGTTCCTCCTGCAGCGCCATGCCCGCGATCTCGCGCGCGGCGGGCGAGCGGTGGCCCATGATGGCGAGCTGCCCGGCGTAAATGCGCGTCGCGCCGAATTCACCGGCCTGATCGACGCGGATCATCGCCTTGGTATCGCGCCGGCGATCACCGGGTTTCCAGTTCATCGTGCCTTTCCAATCAAGACGCCGATCACTGCGGCTCCACCGAGCGACAGGATGGCATTGTACCCAGCCAGGGAAACGCCGAACAACGTCCATTGTGCCGCGTCGCACCGCACGACCGGCGCAGCGAGGATCCGGCGGAGCATCTCGTCAGTCGACACGCCCTCCCCCCCGGCCATCGTCGAGCAGGCGGTGATGCCGGGCCACCAATGATATTCGACGCCGGCGTGGAACACGCCGATGAGGCCGGAGAGCGCGATCAGCAGCGCGGCCACCGCCGTCATCGTCACCTTGCTGGAGCGACCCGGCACGATGAACGCGAACGCCGCGCAGACGACCGCGGCATAATGCGGCCAGCGTTGCCAGTGGCACATCTCGCACGGCGCCAGCCCGCCGATCAGTTGCGATCCCCAGGCACCCGCCAGCAGCAGCAATGGCAAAAGCAGCGCGATCAGACGCGCGCGTGTCTGCGACTGGGTCACTTCGCCGCAACATCCTTCTTCATCGATGCCGTGACGGCGGCGACCTGCGGCGGGCCGCCGAGCCGCGCGATCGTCTTCAGCGCGTACCAGAGCTGGAAGTCCTCCACGCCCTGCTTCTTCAGTTCGTCCGGCGTTGCCGAGAAGCGCGGATCGTCCTTCGTATCCTCCTCGAGGATCTTGTCGTCGGCCTTCACCTCATTGATGAGGTGGCGGCGAAGATCCGCCTCGCGGAAAACCGGGCGCGACTTGTAGTCGGGGTCGCTGATCTGCGGCACGGCGATATCGGGTTCGATGCCCCCTTCCTGCACCGAGCGGCCCGACGGGGTATAATAACGCGCGGTGGTGAGGCGCAGCGCGGTCGTCGGCCCGAGTTGCAGCAGCGTCTGCACCGAGCCCTTGCCGAAGGTCCGCTCGCCCATGACGAGGCCGCGGTGATGATCCTGGATCGCGCCGGCGACGATCTCGGACGCCGAGGCGGTACCGCTGTCGGTGAGCACGATGATCGGCAGGCCGTGCGCCATGTCGCCGGGCTTGGCGTAATAACGCTCGATATCGCCCTTCTCACGGCCGCGCTGCGACACGACCTCGCCGCCCTCGAGGAAGACGTCGGCGACCTCGATCGCCTGGGTCAGCAGCCCGCCACCGTTGGAGCGCAGGTCGACGACATAGCCGAGCGGGCGGCGGCCGAGCGCCTTTTCGATCGCGACCATCGCGGCGCGGGTGTCGGCGCCAGTGGTTTCGGAGAAGGTGTTGATGTTGAGATAGCCGACATCGCCCTTCACTTCCCATTTGACCGGGCGCTGGACGATCAGCTCGCGCGTCAGCGTCAGCTCCATCGGCTTGTCGCGGCCGGGGCGGACGATGGTGATCGCCAGCTTCGAGCCCGGCTTGCCACGCATCTGGGCCACCGCCTCATCAAGCGAGCCGCCGTAGATCAGCTTGCCATCAATGTGGGTGATATAGTCGCCGGCCTTGATCCCGGCGCGCCACGCGGGCGAATCCTCCTGCGGGGCGATGACCTTCACCGCGCCATCCTCCAGCGAGACGGTAAGGCCGAGGCCGCCGTAATTCCCCTCGGTCGCGATGCGCAGATTTTCGTAATCGGCCGCGTCGACATAGCCCGAATGCGGATCAAGCGAGGCGAGCATGCCGTCGATCGCGCCCTTGATCAGCTGCGCATCGGTGACCTTGTCGACATAGTCCGCCTTGACGCGATTATACACGTCCATGAAGCGTTCCATCTCGCGATAGGCACTGGCATCCACCGCCGCCATCGCCCCCGTGGTCACGGGTGCGAGCGCCAGCGTCGCGACCAGGGCAGTGGCGGAAAGCAGCGGGAACTTCATAGGTGTGCGTCCTAGGGCGTACCGGATCGACAGGCTTTAGCGGCTTTCACGCCGGCGAGCAAAGCACGCCGGCAGCTTAATGGAGGCTGAGCATCGCGCGGCATCACGCGGGGATGTCGGGCGATTTTCAGCGATCAATCGAGCAGCGCCGTGATGTCGACCGGCTGGCCGCGTCGCCGCAGCTCGACGGTGATCTGCGGCGTCGGCGCGGTGCGCGGCGCGCGGCCGATCGCCTGCCCCGCCGCGACATTGCTCCCGCGCGTCACGCCGGCACTGCCCAGCCCGGTCACCAGCGTATTCCAGCCGGCGCCGTGATCGATCACCACGATCGTGCCGAAGCGGCGGAACGGGCGGGCGAAGACCACCTGTCCGGCCGCCGGCGCGACCACCGCCGCGCCGCGCGGCACCGCCAGCGTCAGCCCGCGGGCGCGCACGCCATTTTCGGAGACCTCGCCAAGCCCGGTCACCAGCGTGCCGGCGACCGGCAGGCGATAGGCGGCGGTGCGGGCCGGTGGTGACGGGCTTGCGGCGGGTGCAGCTGGTGGGGGGGGTAAGGCGGCGAGCGTGCCGAGCGTGGCGCGCGTCTCGCCGATCGCAGCCATGCGATCGATGATGTCGCGCGCCTCCTCCCCCATCGCGATGGCGCGATCAGACTGGATCAAGGCGTCGCGATTATATTGCAGCGCCGCCGCCGCGTGGCGCGCGCGCAGCGCGGCGAGTTGCTGCCGTTCCCCGAGCAGCGCGGTGCGGCTCTGGTCGAGCGCGGCAGTGGCGAGCGTCGCGTCGGCGCGCAGCTTTCGCGTTTCGGCAAGATCGGTGCGCAGCGCGGCCGTGTCGCGGCGCACCGCGGGCAAGGTGCTGCCCAGGACCGCGCGGACATGGACCAGATCGCTGACCGAGCCGGGCTGGACGATCGCCGCCGCCGCGGGACGGCGGGCGAGCGAGGCAAGCGCGGCGACGAGCCGGGCGACCGGCTGCTGTCGCTCCCCCAGTTCCGCGCGCTGGCGGGCGAGCAGCGCCTCCACCAGCGCGAGCCGGGCGCGGGCGGCGGCGACATCGGCCTCCGCGCGGCGAATGCGGGCGCCAACCGCCTTTTCCTCGGCCTGGGCGCGGGCGACGGCATCCTGCTGCTGCGCGGCGCGGCGCTCCAGATCGCGGGCGCGGGCGGCGGCGCGGGCCGCCTCCTGCTTCGCTTGCGTCAGCCGGCGGCGTTCGACCGCAATCGGATCGGGCGCGCTGGTGGCGCTGGCGAGCAGCATCGCCGCCCCCACGAGCATTGCTGTCTCCCCCATCCGCATCGGCGGTCAGCCTTCGCGATGATAAGGGTGATTGGCAAGGATGGAGGTAGCGCGGAACAATTGTTCGGCGAGCATCGCGCGCGCCATCATGTGCGGCCAGGTGGCGCGGCCGAAGGACAGGAGCAGGTCCGCCCCGTCGCGCTCGGCATCGCCGAAGCCGTCAGCGGCTCCGATCATGAAGCGCGCCTCACGCACGCCATCGTCACGCCAGCGTTCGAGCTGGCGCGCGAATTCGACCGAGGACAGGACCTTGCCGGTTTCGTCGAGCACGACGCGGCGCGTGGCGGCGGGGACATCGGGGATCTTGCCGCCGCGATCGGGAAGCTCCGTCACGCGCGTCGGCCAGGCGATCCGCTTCAGATAGCGGTCGACCAGCTCGGATTCGGGCGAGCGCCCGATCCGTCCGCGCGCAACGATGTGAAGCAGCAGGTCAGGCGTTCCCGGGGGATGCCTGATCCGTCGGCGTCGGGGACGGCGCGTCGCCGAACGACCACATGCGCTCCAGATTGTAGAAGGAGCGTACCTCGGGGCGGAACAGGTGGACGATCACGTCGCCGGCGTCGATCAGCACCCAATCCGCGGTGGGCAGCCCCTCGATCCGCGGGGAGCGGCCGGTGTCGCGCTTGATCTTCTCGGCCAGCTTGGTCGCCATCGAGGCGACCTGACGGGTCGAGCGGCCGCTGGCGACCACCATGTGATCGGCGATCGACGACTTCCCCGCGAGCGGGATCGAGATGGTGTCGACGGCCTGATCATCGTCCAGGCTGTCGAGGACAAGCTTATGCAATGCCGCGACGCTGTCAGCGTCAGGGGATCGATAGGCGTTGGCGGAAGCGGGCAAGTTCACTCCTGGGTGAAAGGTTTGGCTGCTGATATGGGGAGCGCATAGCGCCGATGCCAGGCAGGATCTGCGGCGCGCAGCTGCGTCGCGGAGGTCGGGTCAGGGCGGAAACGTAGCAGCACCAGGGCTGGCACACTCCACTCGGTCCAGTTCTTCGCCTGGCGTGCGGGCCTCTGGAAGCGCCGCAGCCAACCCGTCGCGGGTGCCGCGAGGGCAGCAGCATCATATCCTGGACGCGCGATAACTGCAATCGGAATCGTCCGGGCGATGCGGCGCCAGTCGCGCCAGCGGTGGAACTGTCCGAGATTGTCCGCGCCCATCAGCCAGATGAAACGGTGCCGCGGGTAGCGGCGCACCAGCGCGGCGAGCGTGTCGACGGTGTAGCGGGTGCCGAGCCGCGCCTCGATATCGGTCGGGCGGATGCGCGCGGCGCGTGCGACGCGGCGGGCGGAGGCGAGCCGCGCAGGCAGCGGCGCCATGCCGTCGGCCGGCTTCAGCGGATTGCCGGGCGAGACCAGCCACCAGACTTCGTCGAGGTCGAGCGCATTGATCGCGGCGAGGCTGATCCGCCGGTGCCCCTTGTGCGCGGGGTTGAACGAGCCGCCGAGGAGGCCGATGCGGCGCGGGGTCCGGCGCGAAGGACGGCCGTCAGCCACGTCGGCAAGTCCCGATCAGAAGCTCTGCTCCTCATAGACCTTCGACACGTCGCCACCCCATGCGCCGTTGTAGCGATCGAGCAGCTGCTGCGCGGGGACCTTGCCGGTGCGCACGATGTCGCGCAGCGGATCGAGGAAGCCGGTTTCATTGTCGCCCGAGGAGTTGAGCCGGGCGCGGGCGGCGAGACCGGCATTGGCGATGTCGAGCACCTCGGCAACGATATCGCGCAGCGTGCCGCGACCCGCGACAGGGGCGTCGAGGCCGAGCCGGGGCACCGAATCGCGCAGTGCCTGACGTGCCTCCATCGACCAGTGCTTCACGAGGTCCCAGGCAGCGTCGAGCGCGCCCTGATCGTAGAGCAGGCCGACCCAGAGCGCGGGGAGCGCGCAGATGCGGTTCCACGGGCCGCCATCGGCGCCGCGCATCTCCAGGAAAGTCTTGAGCCGGACCTCCGGGAAGGCGGTGGAGAGGTGATCGTTCCAGTCGTCGAGCGTGGGCAACTCGCCGGGAAGGACGGACAGCTCGCCCTTCAGGAAATCGCGGAAGCTGAGCCCGGCGGCGTCGATATATTTGCCGTCGCGGTAGACGAAGTACATCGGCACATCGAGCATATAGTCGGCGTAGCGTTCGTAGCCGAAGCCGTCCTCGAACACGAAGGGCAGCATGCCGGTGCGCGCCGGATCCGTGTCCGACCAGATATGGCTGCGGTAGCTGAGATAGCCGTTGGGCTTTCCCTCGGTGAAGGGCGAATTGGCGAACAGCGCGGTGGCGAGCGGCTGGAGCGCGAGGCCGACGCGGAACTTCTGCACCATGTCCGCCTCGCTCGCATAGTCGAGGTTCACCTGAATCGTGCAGGTGCGCAGCATCATGTCGAGGCCCATCGTGCCGACGCGCGGCATGTGGCGCAGCATGATGGCGTAGCGGCCCTTGGGCATGATCGGCAGTTCGGCGCGGGTCTTGTCCGGCCACATGCCAAGGCCGAGGAAGCCGATGCCCAGCTTGTCCCCCGCCGCCTTCACCTGATCGAGATGGCGGCCGGTTTCGGCGCAGGTCTGGTGCAGATTGTCGAGCGGGGCGCCGGAAAGCTCGAACTGGCCGGCGGGTTCCAGGCTGACCGATCCGTCGGCGCCGGTCAGCGCGATGATCTTTCCGCCCTCCTCGACCGGCTTCCAGCCATATTGCTGCAATTCGGTGAGCAGCGCGCGAATACCCGAGGGCTCGTCCCAGCTGGGGGCATGATGATCGGCGCGTGAATAGACGAACTTTTCGTGTTCGGTGCCGATCCGCCAGCGGTCCCTCGCCTTCTCGCCCTTCGCAAAACTGGCGATCAGCTGGTCACGCGACTCGATCAGCGGCGAGTTGCTATCCGAAACGGTCTTCGTCGTCATGGCGCGGCCTTAAAGGGGCTTTGTGACGGCCGCTAGGTGTTTCGCCAAGACGGCGTTCACCAGTCGCCGGCGACCGCCATCCATACCGCGATCGCGGCGGCCGCGGCGGTGTCGGCACGCAGGATACGCGGTCCGAGCCCCATCCCGACGGCCTGTGGCAGCGCGCGGATCGCGGCGCGCTCGTCATCGTCGAAGCCGCCCTCCGGGCCGATCAGGATCGCCGCCGGGCCAGGACGGATCGCGTCGCGCGCAGCGACGCCGCCCAGCTCGTCGGCGAAATAGAGCGCGCGGTCGGCCGGCCAGTCGCGCAGCAGCGCGGGGAGCTTCACGGCCTCCGCCACCTGCGGCAGCGCGGTGCGGCCACACTGCTCGGCCGCCTCGATCATATGCGCGCGCAGGCGATCGAGGTTGAGCTTGTCCACCACCGTGCGACGGGTGATGACGGGGACGTAGCGCGCGACGCCCAGCTCGCACGCCTTTTCCGCCATCCAGTCGACCCGGCCCTTCTTGAGCGGCGCGGCGACCAGCCACAGGTCAGGCACCGCCTCGCGCACGGCAAGCTGCTCCGTGATGTCGAGCGTGAGGTCGCGCTTGCCGGCCGCGGCGACGATCGCGAGCCATTCGCCGGTCACGTCATCGAACAATCGCACCGGATCACCCGGCTTCACGCGCATCACGCCGGCGAGATAATGCGCCGCCGGCCCGTCGACCTGTACCGGGCCGATGCCGAGCGGGCGATCAAGGAAGAGGCGCGGCGTGGAGCGCGGTGGCCAGGCAGGAGTAGCGATCATCGGCCCGCGCCCTTACGGCGCCCCCGCCCGATCATCCAGCGTGCGAGAAGAAACAGGACCAGCCCGGCGAGCGCGACCAGAAGCACGACCCCGGTGATCACCCCGGCGACGCGCAGGATGGCGTAGAACAACGCTTCGACGAAGCGGCCGACGGCAACGGACAGATGAATCATGCGGCGCGCTTCACCCGATCAGTCGATCATTTCTGTGCGCCGGGGACGCGCCGCCACGTTTGCGACTTGCAGGCGAAATTGGCGAACAGGCACCCCTTGCCGACGATCGTGTCGCGATCGACCTGATCGATGGTCCCGTCGAATTCCTGAGCGATGTCCGGCACATAAACACGGCCGTACCACAATCCGTCGTCGCCGCGGCGAAATCCGCTGAATAATTGCGTGCCGACCAACTGCACCGTGCCGCCGGCGGCGGCATCCGCCTTCGCCTTCGTACTCGCCTGCACCACTGTTCCGCACAGCTGGCCACCGCACGGCGCGACGCGGATGCGCACGCTGTCGCTGTCGTTTCGCCAGATGCCGTCGAGGCCGGACTTACCCTGTGCCAGCGCTGGCCCCGCCGCGGTCGTCGTCGTCAGCACCATGGCACCGACCGCCAGCGTCATCATGCGTGCAAGTTTGTGATCGGGCATCCTGATCGTCCTGTGTTACATTCACCGGGGGCACAACGCATGCCGCCAAGCGTCGGCCCCGCGGCGGCGGTGCGCGACGCCGAGCACAGCGGGATCGCTTGCAAGCCCGGACGGCTCTGCGCTTCTCCTGCCACAGGGCTGTGGCGAAACCGCGGCAGCGGGGGTAGTCAGTCGGCCGTGACCAGCGCTCCCCACCCCCGCCCCGCCGAGATCACCCCTGACAGCGAGCACCGCGGCCTGATCGCGATGCTGCCCGCCAGCGTGCGGCCCTATGCCCTGCTCGCCCGGTTTGACCGGCCGATCGGATGGTGGCTGCTGTTCTGGCCGGGTGCATGGGGCGTCGCGCTGGCCGGCGAGGCGGTGAACCGCTGGACCCTGATCCTGTGGCTGCTGGTCGGCAGCATCGCGATGCGCGGCGCGGGATGCGTGTACAACGACATCGTCGATCGCGACCTGGACGCGAGCGTCGCACGGACCCGTTCGCGCCCGGTGGCGTCGGGCGCGGTATCGGTAAAGGCCGCCTTTGCCTGGCTGGGCGTGCTGAGCCTGATCGGGCTGGTCGTGCTGCTGCAATTGCGGCTGGACACCGCGCTCGTCTCGATCGCGAGCCTCGCGCTGGTCGCCGGCTACCCCTTCATGAAGCGGATCACCTGGTGGCCGCAGGCGTGGCTGGGGCTGGTGTTCTCCTGGGCCGCGCTGGTGGGATGGATGGAGGCGTGGGGATCGCTGACCGCGCCGGGCCTGCTGCTGTACGCCGGCGGCATCTTCTGGGTGATCGGCTATGACACGATCTACGCGCTGCAGGACCGCGAGGATGATGCGCTGATCGGCGTGCGATCGTCCGCGCTGCGGATGGGCCAGCATGTCCGCGCGGGCACGGCGATCTGCTACGCGCTGGCGCTGCTGTTGTGGGCGGGCGCGCTGTGGCTGCGCCGGCCCGACCCGCTGGTGCTGGCCGCGCTGCTGCCGATGGCGGCGCACCTTGGCTGGCAGGTGGCGACGCTTCGCCCCGATGATGGCGCTGGCGCGCTGGCGCGATTCCGCGCCAACCGCTTCGCCGGCCTGTTGATGTTCCTGGCCTGTCTGGTGGTGGGAACGCCGCTCTGACGCGGGTTCACCCTAGCAACGGGCGGTGCGGCCCCCTAAGTCGCATGCCATGCTGACTTCCGCCCAGGCGCAGGATCGCGCCGCCGATATCGTCGCCCGTGCCGTTGCCGCGGGCGTGGACGCCGCCGATGCGGTGTTTGCCGCCGACGCCTCCAACGACATTTCCGTCCGCCTCGGCAAGCTGGAGGACGTGGGCCGGTCCGAGAGCGAGGACCTGGGGCTGCGCGTGTTCATCGGGCAGCGATCGGCGAGCGTGTCGACCTCCGATCTGTCGCCGGCCGCGCTTGACGCGTTGGTCGAGCGGGCAGTGGCGATGGCGCGCGAGGCGCCGGAGGATCAATGGGCGGGGCTCGCCCCCGAGGCGCGGCTGATGCGCGGCACGGCCCCGCTGCTCGACCTCGATGATCAGGAGGAGGTTTCCCCGGCGACGCTGCGCGACATGGCGATGCGCGCCGAGGAAGCGGCGCTGGCCGTTGCCGGCGTCACCAACAGCGAGGGCGGCGGCGCGAGCGCATCGCGCAGCGTGTGGGCGCTGGCGACCAGCCACGGCTTTGCCGGCAGCTATTCCACCTCCGCCTATGGCCTGTCGGCGAGCGTGATCGCCGGCGAAGGCGGCGGGATGCAGCGCGACTATGGCTTCCACTCCGCGCGCCACCGCAGCCGGCTGGAGAGCCCCGAGGACGTCGGCAAGCGCGCCGGTGAGCGCGCGGTGGCGCGGCTCAACCCCGGGCGGATCGAGAGCGCGTCGATGCCGGTGGTCTATGATCCGCGCGTGGGCGCCGGGCTGCTCGGCCATCTGACCAGCGCGATCGCGGGACAGGCGATCACGCGGCGCACGTCGTTCCTGCTCGATTCGCTGGGCGCCAAGGTGTTCGCGGACGGCGTGACGATCTCCGACGATCCGCATCGCCCGCACGGGCTGCGTTCGCGGCCGTTCGATGGCGAGGGGCTGCCGGTGTCGCCGTGCGACATCATCAACAATGGCGTGCTGGAAACCTGGCTGCTCGACAGCGCCAGCGCGCGGCAGCTGGGGCTGGAGCCGACCGGCCATGCCGCGCGGGGCGTCGGCGGGGCGCCGGGAGTGACGACGAGCAACCTCTACATGCACGCGGGCCATGTGCCGGTCGAAACGCTGATCGGCGACATCCAGCGCGGCGTCTATGTGATCGAGTTGATCGGCCACGGCGTCAATCCGGTGACCGGCGACTATAGCCGCGGCGCGGCCGGTTTCCTGATCGAGGACGGACGGATCACCCGGCCAGTGGCGGAGTTCACCATCGCCGGCAATCTGAAGGACATGTTCCTGAACCTGACCCCGGCCACCGACCTTGAGTTCCGCTATGGCACCAATGTGCCGACGGTTCGCATCGACGGGATGACGGTCGCCGGAGGGTGATGCCGCCGCTCCAAGACCTCACGGCCGCGATTGCCGGCATCACGCGCGAGGCGGGGGCGCTGGCGATGGCGCAGTTCCGCACCGATTTCGCGCGGTGGGAGAAGGAAGCGGGCAGCCCGGTGTGTGAGGTAGACCTGGCGGTCGACACGATGCTGCGCGAGCGGTTGAGCGCGCTGCTGCCCGACGCGGGATGGCTGTCCGAGGAAACCGCCGACAGCCCGGAGCGCCTGCAGCGGCGGCGGATCTGGGTGGTCGACCCGATCGACGGCACGCGCGACTATATCCGCGGGCGGACCGGCTGGGCCGTGTCGGTGGCGCTGGTCGAGGACGGGCGCGCAGTCGTCGGCGTGCTCGATGCGCCGGCGCGCGGCGAATTGTGGCAGGCGACGGCAGGGTGCGGCGCGACGCTGAACCAGCGGCCGATCACTGCCAGCCAGCGCACCGACTTCGCCGGATCACGCGTGCCGACCGATGCGCTACCCAAGGCGGACCGCGACCTTGCCATGGTGGAGAAGCCCAATTCGATCGCGCTGCGCATGGCGATGGTAGCTGACGACCGCGCCGACCTGGTCGCCACGCTGCGCTGGGGCAATGAATGGGACATCGCCGCGGCCGCGCTGATCGCGCAGGAAGCGGGCGGCTGCGTCACCGATGCGCTGGGCGGCGCGCTGGTGTTCAACAAGCCCGATCCTCAGGCGTTCGGCGTCATCACTAGCAGCCAGGGGATCCACAAGGCAGCGATCGAGCGGCTGTCCGGGCGGGCGAAGGCAGTGCTGACGCGCTGAGCGGCGCGGGCCACAAGAATAAGGGGCCGCCCGCGGTCCCGGCAGCCCCCCTCTCCTGTTTCGAACCGGTGCCTATTTCTGGCAGGCGACGATCGCGGCGATCACGCTCAGCGTTTCCTGCGGATCGCGCACGCGGACGGTATCGAGCCCCAGTTCCTTGGCCGGATAATCATTGCCGCCCGGGAAGATCGCGTCGCCGATGAACATCATCGCGTCGAGCGGGATGCCGCTTTCGTCGCGCAGGCGCTTCAGCCCGTACGCCTTGTCGACGCCCTCCTGCGTGATGTCGATCGAAGTCGCGCCGCCCATGTTGATCGAGAGGCCCGGCAAACGCTTCTTGAGGTCGGCCTGGATCACCTTGCGCTTGGCGAAGTCAGGGTCCCAGCTTTCCTTGGCGTGGATCGGCGCCTGCTGGCCGAGCGCGGAGAAGGTGATCTGGCTGCCGCGATCCTCGATCCGTTCGCCCCAGGTCTGCTCGGGGACGAAGCCGGTCGCCTCCAGCGCCTCGTCGAAGGCCGTCAGGATCTTCTTCTTCTGATCGTCGGTGAAGAGTTCGGCATAGACCGAGCCCCACTGACCGTCGCGGAAGGTGTAGAGCTTCGTGCCGGTGGTCGGCATCAGCCAGAGGCGCGCGCGATCGGCATTCTCCGGAAGCTGGCTGGCGACCTGCTTGTCGAACTGCGGCCAGTCGCCGCCCGAGATCACGGCCACATGCGCGACCGTGAGCAATTCGGCCAGCGCCGCCGCCATGTCGGGCTGGATCGCCTGCTTGCTCTCGGCCAGCGTGCCATCAAGATCAAAGGCAACGAGTTGCTTCACATCATTCTCCCCAGGATGAATCGGTCGATGGCGTGTGCGACGCCATCCTCACTATTGGCAATGGTGACGTCGCCTGCCTGCGCCTTCACCTCGTCGGTGGCATTGCCCATCGCGATGGCGCGATTGGCGCGGGCGAACATCGGCAGATCGTTGGCCTGATCCCCGATCACGATGGTGCGGGTCAGCGGGAAGCCAAGCGCGTCGGCGAGCATGGTGACACCGTCGCCCTTGTTGGCACGCGTCGCGGTGATATCGAGATAATAGCTCTGCGACTTGGCGATCGTTGCCTGATCGCCGAACTCTGCCTGGAGCGAATCGCGGAACGTGTCGAGCGCCGCATGGTCGTCGCTGACAAAGGTGATCTTGTCGGCATGATCGAGCAAATCGTCGAAGCCGGCGCAGATCACCGGTTCCTGATTGGAGGACACACGCTCACTGGCGACGTGCGGATTGTCCACGCTGGTCGCGTACCATTGGTCGCCGGCGAACACCCAGATGTCGACGGCGCGCTCATGCGCCTGCGCCACCGCGGCCCGCGCCACCGCGACGTCGATCCGGTGGTGGCACAGGATCTCCCCGCCGCGGCGGAAGATCGTGCCGCCGTTGAAGGCGCCCATCGGTACGTCGAGCGCGAGGGCCTCGGCGATCGGCGCAATGCCCGACATTGGCCGGGCGCTGATGATGGTGAAGCCGAAGCCGGCATCCTGCAGCCGGCGCACCGCGGCGATCGTGCCGGACGTGAGCTGCTTGGCGGTGTCGACGAGCGTGCCGTCGACATCGCTGACGAGGAGCATCATCGGGCGCGGCTCACTGCGGGATTTCGACGTGGCCGCCAAAGCCGAAGCGCATCGCGGAAAGAAGCTTGTCGCCGTACATGTCGTCGATGCGGCTGCGATAACGGGCGAACAATGCGGTGGTCAGCACAGCGACCGGTGTCGCCTGTTCCATCGCGGCGTCGATCGTCCAGCGCCCCTCACCCGAATCGGCGACATTGCCCGAGAAGTTCGACAACGTCTGGTCCTGCGCCAGCGCCGAGGCGGTGAGATCGAGCAGCCAGGAGGAGATGACCGAGCCACGGCGCCATACCTCGGAAATCTCGGCCAGGTTGAACTCGAAGCGTTCGTCCTCGGGCAGATGCTTCACGTTGCGGCCCCACAGGACGTCGAAGCCCTCCGCATAAGCCTGCATGAGGCCATATTCGATGCCGTTGTGCACCATCTTCACGAAATGGCCCGCGCCGGCGCGGCCGGCGTGGATGTAGCCCTTTTCCGCGCGCGGGTCGCAATCCTCGGAGCGGTTGGGGGTACGCGACACGCTGCCGACGCCGGGTGCGAGCGTGTCGAAGATGGGATCGAGCAGGTCGACGGTTTCCTTGTCGCCGCCGATCATCATGCAATAGCCGCGCTCCAGCCCCCAGACGCCGCCCGAGGTACCGACGTCGACGTAATGGACGCCCTTTTCGGCAAGCGCCTTGGCGCGGCGCACGTCATCCTTCCAGAAGGTGTTGCCGCCATCGATGATGATGTCACCCTCCGCGCAGGTGTCGCCGCACAGCGCCTGGATCGTCTCCTCGGTCGGCGCACCGGCGGGCAGCATCACCCAGAAGATCGCCGGCTTGTCGAGCTTGTCGCGGACATCATCAAGCGAGGTGGCGGTGATCGCACCTTCGCCGCCGAGCGCGGACACAGCCTCCGCATTGCGATCCCACACGACCACTTCATGCCCGCCGCGCATCAGCCGACGCGCGATGTTACCGCCCATCCGGCCGAGGCCGATGATGCCGATCTTCATACCTATTGGCTCCACGTGATTGCCGTTACGGCCCCGCCCGCCCCCCGACATGCGCAACGACGTGGCATGTCAGAAGGCCGGCAGAGCGCGAACGGAGGAACGGGGGGTTCCGTTCCGCGAGCGATCACGCGTCGGCGGGGTGCTTTGCCTCGATCGAGCCGAGCAGATCGTCGAACGACTTGCTGAACGAGGCGACGCCCTCCTCCACCAGCCGCTCGGTGATGCCCGGCAGGTCGAGCCCGAGGCGGTCGGCATCAGCCAGCACCTTGCGCGCGCCGTCCAGATCCTCGGTCAGCGTCACGCGCGCCGTGCCGCGCTCGCGATAGGCGTCGAGCGTCTTGGGCGGCATGGTGTTGACCGTGTCGGGGCCGATCAGCGTGTCGACGTACAGCGTGTCAGGATAGTCGGGGTTCTTGGTACCCGTCGACGCCCACAGCAGCCGCTGCGGCTGCGCGCCCTTCGCGGCCAGCGCCTGCCAGCGATCGGAGGCGATAAAATCCTGGTACCAGGCATAAGCGAGCTTCGCATTGGCGATCGCCACCTTGCCCTTCAGCGCCTTTGCCTCGTCGGCGGTGGCGCCGCCCTTCTCGATCAGCGCATCGATCTTCTTGTCGATCTCCGCATCGATGCGGCTGATGAAGAAGCTGGCGACGCTGGCGATGCGATCGATCGGCTCACCGCGCGAGACGCGCAGTTCGAGGCCCTCGACATAAGCGAGTGCGACCGCCTGGTAGGATTCCTGCGAGAACAGCAGCGTCACGTTGACGTTGATGCCATTGGCGATCGTCGCGGCGATCGCCGGCACGCCGGCCGGGGTGCCGGGGATCTTGATCATCAGGTTCGGCCGGTCGACCGCGGCCCACAGCTTCTGCGCCTCGGCGATCGTGCCGTCGGTGTCGTTGGCGAGATAGGGCGAGACCTCCAGGCTGACATAGCCGTCCTTGCCGTTCAGCCGGTCATAGACGGGGCGCAGCGTCTCGGCCGCGGCCTTGATGTCCTGGATTGCGAGATGTTCGTAGCGGTCCATCGCCGACGCGCCGGGATTGGCCTTGTCGAACGCGGCGAGCGTCTCATCATAGGCCGTGCCCTCACCCATCGCCTTCTGGAAGATGGTGGGGTTGGAGGTGACGCCGGTGACGCCGTCCTCGTCGACCAGCTTCTGCAGGCCGCCAGCCTCCAGGAACTTGCGGTCGACGAAGTCGAGCCACACCGCCTGGCCGGCACCTGCGAGATCGTTGAGCTTGCCCATCAGTCCTGTCTCCGTCCGTTCGTGTCGAGCGAAGTCGGGACACGTTGGCGTATATGTCGCCCGCCCGTCCGGCCCCGACCCTCGACTTCGCTCGGACCGGACGGGCTCGTTACCCTAGAGTTAGGCAGCCATGACCTCTTTCGCCACCTTCACGACATTGTCGGTGGTGAAACCATATTGGTCCGCGAGCTTGGCGATCGGGGCCGAGGCGCCGAAGGTCGACATGGTGATCGTGCGGCCCTTCAGTCCGACGTAGCGGTCCCAGCCGATCTCGCCGCCCATTTCGATCGCGACACGCGCGGTGACCGCCGCGGGCAGCACGCTTTCCTTATAGGCGTCGGACTGCTGCTCGTAGCGGAACCAGCTGGGCATCGAGACGACGCGGCTCTTCTTGCCCTCGGCAACGAGCTTCTCATGCGCCTCGAGCGCGAGGTTCACTTCGCTGCCGGTGGCGATGAGGATCACGTCGGGCGTGCCGTCGCAATCGGCGAGCACATAGCCGCCCTGACGCACGCCGTCGGCGCTGGCATATTTGCTGCGGTCGATCGTCGGCAGCGCCTGACGCGAAAGGACCAGCGCCGCCGGCTGCTTGTGGTTTTCGATGATCACGCGCCACGCGACGGCGACCTCGTTTGCATCGGCCGGGCGGAAGGCGTCGAGGCCCGGCGTCGCGCGCAGCATGACGAGCTGTTCGATCGGCTGGTGCGTCGGGCCATCCTCGCCCACGCCGATCGAATCATGCGTGAACACCCACACCGCGCCGAGCTCCATCAGCGCCGACAGGCGGACCGGCGGGCGCATGTAATCGAGGAACACGAAGAAGGTGCTGCCGTAGGAGCGCAACCCCGACAACGCCATGCCGTTGACGATCGCGCCCATGCCATGTTCGCGCACGCCGAAGTGGAAGTTGCGGCCGGCGTAATTGCTCGCCTCGAACGATGCCTCGCCCTTGATGTCGGTCTTGGTCGAGGGTGCGAGATCGGCCGAGCCGCCGATCAGCCACGGCATCTTCTTGGCGATGGCGTTCAGCACCTTGCCGCTCGAATCGCGGCTGGCGAGGCCCTTGGCATCGGCCTCGAAGGTCGGGATGTCGGCATCCCAGCCCTCCGGCAGCGTGCCGCCGAGGATGGCGTCGACTTCCTTGGCGAGATCCGGATGCGCCTCGCGGTACTTGGCGAGGCTTGCCTCCCAAGCCTCACGCAGCGGCGCGCTGCGTTCGACCATCGCGCCTTCAAAGCCCTCCTGCACGCCCTCCGGCACGTAGAAGCTCTTGTCCTCGGGCCAGCCATAGGCCTGCTTGGTGAGGCGGACATTCTCTTCGCCCAGCGCCTCGCCATGCGCCTTTTCGCTGCCGGCGCGCGGCGAGCCCCAGCCGATGATCGAATGGACGATGATCAGCGTCGGCTTGTCGGTAGTGGCGCGGAACTGCTCGAACGCCTTGGTCAGCGCGGCGACGTCATTGGCGTCGTCGACGTGGATGACGTCCCAGCCGTACGCCTGGAAGCGCATGCCGACATCCTCATCGAACGCGAGGTCGGTGTCGCCTTCGATCGAGATGTTGTTGCTGTCGTAGATCCAGCACAGGTTGGAGAGCTTCAGATGGCCGGCGAGGCTGGCCGCCTCGGCCGCGACGCCCTCCATGAGATCACCGTCGCCGCACAGCGAATAGACGTCATGGTCAAACAGGGTGAAGCCGGGCTGGTTGTAGCGCGCGGCCATCCAGCGCTCGGCGATCGCCATGCCGACCGAATTGCCGCAGCCCTGGCCGAGCGGGCCGGTGGTCGTCTCGACGCCCACGGTGTGGCTGTATTCGGGGTGACCCGGCGTCTTCGAGCCGAGCTGGCGGAAGGCCTTGATATCGTCGAGGCTGACGGCGGGGGCGCCATCGGGCTGCTTCACGCCGGCGAGGTGCAGCAGCGAATAGAGCAGCATCGAGGCATGGCCGACCGACAGCACGAAGCGGTCGCGGTTAGCCCAGTGCGGATGCGCGGGATCATAGCGCAGGAACTTGGTCCATAGCGTGTGACCGACCGGCGCCAGCGCCATCGGCGTGCCGGGGTGACCGGAGTTCGCCGCCTGCACCGCGTCCATCGAAAGGGTGCGGATGGTGTCGATCGCCAGGCGGTCGGACGAGCCGTCCTCATGAACGTTCGCGGGATTGGCGGTGTCGGTCATCGGGGGCCCTCGCTGAATGGGTATCGAACGCCCGGGCAAGTGCCCGGTTGCCGAGTTGCGGCCCCTCTAGTCGCTCCGTCCGCCGCGTTCCAGTCGCGCAACGACGCCATCGGTGGCGATATAGGCGGCATCCACCTCATCGAGGAACAGGCCGTGGCCCAGCACGCCGGGGATTTTGTCGATCATGCGCGCGAGGACGCGGGGGTCGGGCATGGGCGCAAAGCGGCAGTCGGCGACGAGGTTGCCATTGTCAGTGCGATAGTCCGGTCGCACCGTGACGATGGCGCCGAGCGTTGAAAGCTGCGCGGTGACGAAGCTGCGCGCGAAGGGCAGGATCTCGACCGGAAGCTTTGCCGCGCCAATCGCCGGCACGCGCTTCGACCCGTCGGCGATCACCACGAATCGACGGGCCGCCGCGGCGACCGCCTTTTCGCGCAGCATCGCGCCGCCGGCGCCCTTGATCGCCCACATGCGGTCGTCGATCTCGTCCGTGCCGTCGATGGCAAGATCGATCGTGGCGTAATCGGCAAAGTCGCTGACGGTGATGCCAACGGCGCTGGCGGCGCGGACGGTCGCCTCGCTGGTCGCGACGGTGAGGACGCGCAGCCCCCGCGCCACGCGCGCGCCGAGCGCGCCAATGGCAAAGGCCGCAGTGGAGCCGGTGCCAAGGCCCACGACCATGCCGTCGCGCACCTCGGCCACCGCCGCCTCCGCGGCCAGCCGCTTGTCATCCTCGACACTCATACCGCATCATAACGCGGCATGAGGCCGAGGGACCCTGCGATTTAGCCGTACTTCTGCTCCTCCCACCAAGGGAAGAAGTCCGGCATGTTTGACGATACCTTGTCCGGGTAAACGGGGGTGCGCTTTTCGAGGAAGGAAGTGACGCCTTCCTTTGCGTCGCCCGAGCGGCCGCGCGAGAGGATCGCGCGGCTGTCGACCTTGTGCGCGTCCATCGGGTGCTGGAAGCCGAGCCCGCGCCACAGCATCTGGCGGGTAAGCGCGACCGAGACGGGCGCGGTGTTGTCGGCGATTTCGCGGGCCAGCGCGTTGGCAACGGCGAGCAGCTCGTCACCCGGCACCACCTGCTTCACGAGGCCGCCGTCGAGCGCCTCTTGCGCGCCGAACACCCGGCCGGTGTAGCACCATTCGAGCGCCTGGCTGATGCCGACCACGCGCGGCAGGAAGAAGCTCGACGCTGCCTCCGGCACGATGCCGCGGCGAGCGAAGACGAAGCCGAAGCGCGCCGAGTCGCTGGCGATGCGGATGTCCATCGGCAGCTGCATGGTCGAGCCGACGCCGACCGCCGCGCCGTTCACCGCGGCGATCACCGGCTTCAGACATTCGAAGATGCGCAGCGTCAGGCGCCCGCCGCCGTCGCGCGCCTCTTCCATCTCATAGGTGAGGCCGCCCTGCCCGCTGCCCTTGTCGGGGCGATCGGTGCGCTTGTCATAATCGAACGTCTTGGCGCCGGCCGACAGATCGGCCCCGGCACAGAAGGCGCGGCCCGCGCCCGTCACGATGACACAGCGCACGTCATCGTCAGCGTCGATCTTGTCAAAGGCGTCGATCATCTCGGCCATCATCGTGCCGGTGAACGCATTGAGCTTTTCCGGGCGGTTGAGCGTGATCGTCGCCACCCCGTCCTTCACGTCATAGATGATCTGCTCGTAAGCCAAGCTGCCTCTCCTTTGTCGCGCCGCCCCTCCGGCAGCTGTCTTTACCACCATAACATTATTTATGGTGGCAAGCGCAAGGCGGCTGCGGGGGTGGGGTGCCGTAAGGGCAATTTCGAAGATGGGGTTCGTCCGGCTGCTCTGCTGCCGCGGCGAATTTCCAGCTTCCGGTCGACAAGACTTGCGGGCGCGCAGGCCAAAAGACTAGAGGAGTGCTGCACCCGCGAACGGGATGAGGAAGCCAAGGGGAGTCTTCGTGAACGCAGACGAGATGAAGGCCGCGATCGGCAAGGAAAGCGTGTCCGAATGGGTCGAAGTGACCCAGGAGATGATCAACAAGTTCGCCGACGCGACCGGCGATCACCAGTTCATCCACATCGACCCGGAACGCGCCAAGCAGACGCCGTTCGGCACGACCATCGCGCACGGATTTCTGACGCTGTCGCTCTTGCCGCTGCTGTCGGCCAAGAACCCCGGCATGCCGCGGCTCGACGGTGTGAAGATGGGCGTCAACTATGGCGGCAACAAAGTCCGCTTCCTCGCCCCCGTCCCGTCGGGATCGCGCGTGCGCGGCCGTTCCAAGCTGACCGAGTTCGATGAAAAGCGTCCCGGCCAGTATCAGTTCACCACCGAGACCACGATCGAGATCGAGGGCAGCGAGAAGCCCGCGATGATCGCCGAGTGGATCACGCAAGTCTTCACCTGATATCGTTCCAACCGCCGCCCTCCCCGGGGAGCGCCGCCCGCATCAGCGGGCGGACCGGCACTTTCTACTACCAAGGATCCTGAACATGCGCTCCGCCGTCATCGTTTCCACCGCCCGCACGCCGATCGGCCGTGCCTATCGCGGCGCTTTCAACAACACGCTGTCGCCGACCCTGGCCAGCCACGCGCTCAAGGCCGCCGTCGAGCGCGCCAAGATCGACGGTGCCGAAGTGCAGGACGTGGTGATGGGCGCCGCGCTGCAGCAGGGTGCGCAGGCGACCAATATCGCGCGCACCTCACTGCTGCGTGCCGGCCTGCCGGTGTCGGTATCGGGCATGTCGCTCGACCGCCAGTGCGCATCGGGCCTGATGGCGATCGCCACCGCCGCCAAGCAGATCATGGTCGACAACATGGACGTCACCATCGGCGCCGGCGTCGACAGCATCAGCATCGTCCAGACGCCGCAGATGCGCGTGCAGCCCGACCCCGAGCTGGTCGCGATGCACAAGGACATCTACATGCCGATGCTGCAGACCGCCGAAGTGGTCGCCAAGCGTTATGGCATTAGCCGCGACGCGCAGGACGAATATGGCTTCCAGTCGCAGCAGCGCACCGCCGCCGCGCAGGCCGCCGGCAAGTTCGATGACGAGATCATCCCCGTCACCGCGAACATGGCGATCGTCGACAAGGAGACCAAGGAAGTCTCCTACAAGGAAGTGACGCTGGCGAAGGACGAGGGCAATCGTCCCGACACCACGCTGGAGGGCCTGAAGTCGCTGAAGCCGGTGCTTGGCCCCGATCTCAACATCACCGCCGGCAATGCCTCGCAGCTGTCGGACGGCGCATCGGCCAGCGTGCTGATGGAGGAGAAGCTGGCCGAGAAGAAGGGCCTGACGCCGCTGGGCCGCTATGTCGGCATGGCCGTTGCCGGCACCGAGCCGGACGAGATGGGCATCGGCCCGGTCTTTGCGATCCCCAAGCTGCTCGAGCGCTTCAACCTGAAGATGGACGACATCGGCCTCTGGGAGCTGAACGAGGCGTTTGCGGTGCAGGTGCTGTACTGCCGTGACAAGCTGGGCATCCCCGACGAGCTGCTGAACGTCAACGGCGGCGCGATCTCGATCGGCCACCCGTACGGCATGTCGGGCGCGCGCATGACCGGCCACGCGCTGATCGAAGGCAAGCGTCGCGGCGCGAAGTACGTCGTCGTCACGATGTGCGTCGGCGGCGGCATGGGCGCAGCGGGCCTGTTCGAAGTCCTGTAATGCCCGGCGTCGGAGCGGCACCCGCGGGGTGTCGCCCGGAGCGCCACGATCACTGATCAACAGAAGCCCCGGCCGCGCGAGCGACCGGGGCTTTTGCGTGGGTCCGGGCGCGTCGGATCCTGTCGCGCGCAACCAACCTTCGCCCGCCTCGTTCTTCGGCTTGATCCAAAGCAGGAGAGAGTCGCATGGCCGATAAGGACAGTCCGCAGGAAGTCGCCGAAACGTTCCTCAAGAAGCTTGAGGACAGCCCCTATGTGATGATCGGCCTGATGGACGGCCAGCATTCCGAACCGATGAGCGTCAAGCTGGACGATGCGCAGCCCAACACGCTGTTCATCTTTTCCGCGCACGACAATCGCATCGCCAAGGGTGGCGAGGCCATGGCGCAGTTCGTCGGCAAGGGGCATGATTTCTTTGCCTGCCTCGCCGGGCGCGTGTCGCAGGAAACCGACCAGGCCACGTTCGACAGGTTGTGGGACAATCAGGTCGAGGCCTGGTTCCCGAACGGCAAGGCCGACGCCCGGCTCAACCGGTTCGACATCACCTCTGCCGAGCTGTGGGAAACCGACGTGTCGATCAGCGGCCGGCTGAAGATGCTGTTCGGCGGCACGATCAATTCCGCCGAGTCCTCGAGCCACGCGAAGGTCGGCTCGGTCGGCTAACCGAAGGCGGGGCGGCTGCGGTCGCCCCTTCCCTTCGTCGCCCGCACCGTCAGTCGTGCGCGGCGATCCACTCCTCAACCACCGGCGCGATGCGGTCTCGCCATTTCGATCCGTTGAAAATGCCGTAATGGCCGACACCCTCGGCCATGTAATAGCGCTTCTTCTCCGCGGGCAGCGACGTCGCGATTGTCAGCGCCGCCCGGGTCTGGCCCAGCCCCGAGATATCGTCGCGCTCCCCCTCGATCGCCAGAATGCCGATGTCGGTGATTGCTGCCGGATCGACCGCGCGTCCGCGGTGCGTCATCACGCCGCGCGGCAGGGCATGGGCCTGGAACACCTGGTCGATCGTCTGCAGATAATATTCCGCCGTCATGTCGCAGACCGAGCGATACTCGTCGTAGAATTCCTTGGTCGCGTCGGCGCTTTCTCCGTCACCGCGCACGAGATGTTTGAACATCTCCCAGTGGCTCATCATGTGATTGCCAAGGTTCATCGTCATGAAGCCGGTGAGCTGAAGGAAACCCGGATAGACCCGCCGGCCGGCGCCGGGATAGCTATTCGGCACGGTGGCGATGACATTCTGTTCGAACCAGGCGTGCGGGCGTTCGGTGGCGAGCGTGTTCACCGCGGTCGGCGCCTCGCGCGTGTCGATCGGGCCACCCATCATGGTCAGCGTGCGCGGGCGGCAGGGGTGATTGTTCGCGCTCATCAGGCAGGCGGCGGCGTAGCTGGGCACCGATGGCTGGCACACGGCGAGCATGTGCGCGCCGGGACCGATCTTCTCCAGGAAGGCGACCAGATAGTCGACATAATCGTCGAGATCGAAGCTGCCATGTTCGACCGGGACCATCTTCGCGTCGCGCCAGTCGGTGATGTAGACGTCGGCGAAGGGCAGCATCCGTTCGACCGTGCCGCGCAGCAGCGTCGCGAAATGGCCCGACATCGGGGCGACGATCAGCAGCCGCGGGCCACCCTCCACGCCTTCGCGCACGAACCGCTTCAGTTGCCCAAACGGCAGGCGCAGCACGACTTCCTCTCGCACCGGCACGTCGCGACCGTCGATGATCGTGTGATCGAGACCGAATGCCGGCTTGCCGCGCGCAGCCGCAGCATGGGCGAACACCTCGAGCGCCGACGCCATGACCTGCCCGCCACCGAAATAGGCGAACGGGTTTGCCGGGTTCTGCAGCATTCCGGCGCCAAGATTGGCCATTGCACTGGCCCCGGCGAGCAGCGACCGCTGGAACTCATAGGCATCGTAGAGCATCGGGTATCCTCAAACGCAACGATCGCGCCGCCACCATATAGCGATTGTGCAAGCGCACAACGAACCATTGATCCGATTGGACGCGATGGTGGCCGTTGAGCCACACCGGCCCGGCTGCTAGGTGGCGCGGATGGCCAGCAAAGCGTCGGTGGAGCCGCAACCAACCCGCCGGATCGGCAACCTTGCCCTCGTGTGGCAGCACGCGAAGCGTTACCCGCTGCAGATCGCCGCCGCTTGGACGGCGCTGGCGGTGACCTCGGCGGCGACGATCGCGATTCCCTACAGCTTCAAGCGGATCATCGACCGCGGCTTCGCGGCGGATGGCGGCGCGGCGGTGGCGGGCGCGTTCCATTATATGCTGATGATCGTCGCGGTGCTGGCAATCGGTACGGCGATCCGCTTCTACTTCGTCTCCTGGCTGGGCGAGCGGGTGGTGGCGGATATCCGCGAGACGGTGCAGCGGCATCTGCTGAGCCTGAGCCCGCGCTTCTTCGAGGAGAACCGCCCCTCCGAAATCGCCTCGCGCATGACGGCGGATACCGCGCAGATCGAAATGGTGGTCGGGACCACCGTGTCGGTGGCGCTGCGCAATGCCTTCACCGGCGTGGGTGGGCTGATCTATTTGTTCGCGATCTCGCCCAAGCTGGCGGGGTTGCTGTGCCTTGGCATACCGCTGGTGATCCTGCCGATCATGCTGCTGGGGCGGCGGGTGCGGACCTATTCGCGCACCTCGCAGGACCGGGTCGCCGATGTCGGTGCGATGGTGACCGAGACGCTGGGCGCGATGAAGATCGTGCAAGCGTTCGGGCAGGAGCAGCGCGAGGCCGCGCGCTTCACCGGCGCGGTCGAGGCGACCATGGTGGCGGCGCAGAAGCGTATCATGCTGCGCGCGATCATGACCGCGATCGTCATCGCGCTGGTGTTCGGATCGATCACGCTGGTCCTGTGGGAAGGCGCGACCGATGTTGCCGCGGGGCGCATTTCGGGCGGGTCGATCGCTGCTTTCGTGCTGACGGGCGGGATCGTCGCCGGCGCGTTCGGCGCGTTGACCGAGGTCTATGGCGAATTGCTGCGTGGTGCCGGGGCCGCCGGGCGGCTCGCGGAATTGCTGTCGGAACAACCGGAGATCGCGGCGCCGGCCCGGCCCGAGCCACTACCGCAGCCGCCGCAGGGCGCCGTCGCGTTCGAGCATGTCGAGTTCCGCTATCCCACGCGGCCCGACACCGCGGCGCTGCATGATTTCTCGCTGGCAATTGCACCGGGCGAGACGGTGGCGCTGGTCGGGCCGTCGGGCGCCGGCAAGACGACCTTATTCCAGCTGCTTCAGCGGTTCTACGATCCCGCCGCCGGCCGCCTGACGATCGATGGCGTCGACCTGCGCGATGCCGATCCCGCCGCGATCCGCGCCCGTATTGCGATGGTGCCGCAGGAGACGGTGATCTTCGGCGCCTCCGCGCGCGACAACCTGCGCTATGGCCGGTGGAACGCGAGCGACGAGGAATTGTGGGCCGCGGCGGACGCGGCCAACGCGTCGGCGTTCCTGCGCGACCTGCCGGACGGGCTCGACACCTTCCTGGGTGAAGGCGGGGCGCGGTTGTCGGGCGGGCAGCGGCAGCGCGTCGCGATCGCCCGCGCGCTGCTGCGCGATGCGCCGATCCTGCTGCTCGACGAGGCGACCAGCGCACTGGACGCCGAAAGCGAGCGGCTGGTGCAGGAGGCGCTGGAGCGGCTGATGGCGGATCGCACCACTTTGGTCATTGCCCATCGACTCGCCACCGTGCGCGCGGCCAATCGCATCGTGGTGATGGACGGCGGGCGTATCGTTGAGCAGGGCAATCATGCCACGCTGATGGCGCGCAGCGGGCTGTATGCCCGGCTGGCGAGCCTTCAGTTTAGTGAAGCGGCATAGGAGAGACAGAGATGACGACCGACTTCGACGTGATCGTCTATGGCGCGACCGGCTATACCGGGCGGCTGGTGGCGGAATATATCGCGCTGACCTATCCCGCCGGCGTGCGCTGGGCGATGGCGGGGCGCTCGCTCTCCAAGCTGGAGGAAGTGCGCGGGGAGATGGGCATTTCGGCCGACGTGCCGCTCGTCACCGCCAATGCCGACGATCCTGCATCGCTGCGCGCCATGTGCGAGAGGACCAAGGTCGTGATCAGCACGGTCGGGCCGTATCAGCTGTATGGCAGCGACCTGGTGGCGGCATGCGCGGCAACCGGCACGGCCTATGTCGACCTGTGCGGCGAACCGGCGTGGATGCGCCAGATGATCGACGCGCATGATGCAGAGGCGAAGCGCACGGGCGCGCGGATCGTGTTTTCCTGCGGGTTCGATTCGATCCCCTTCGACCTTGGCGTGCTGACGTTGCAGGAAGCGGCGGTCGCGCGGTTCGGGCGTCCGGCGCCGCGGGTGAAATGCCGGGTGCGCACGATGAAGGGCACCTTCTCGGGCGGGACCGCGGCGAGCCTGAAGGCGACGCTGGCGGCGGCGGCGAAGGATCCCTCGCTCGTCCCGCTGCTCGCCAGCCCGTTTGCGCTGACCCCGGGCCACAAGGGGCCACACCAGCCGACCGGGCTGATCCCGGAATATGACAGCACGATCGAGTCCTGGGTCGCGCCGTTCGTGATGGCGCCGATCAACACCAAGAACGTCCACCGCACCAATTTCCTGCTCGGCCAGCGTTACGGCGACGATTTCGTCTATGACGAGATGGTGGTCACCGGGCTGGGCGAAATGGGCAAGGCCGCAGCGGAAGCGCTGACCAAGCTAAATCCCTTTGCCGACAACAAGGGGCCCAAGCCCGGCGAAGGTCCGACCAAGGAAGAGCGCGAGAGCGGCCATTATGATGTGCTGTTCATGGGCCTGATGCCCGATGGCACGCGGATCGACGCCGTCGTCACCGGCGATCGTGACCCCGGTTATGGATCGACCAGCAAGATGCTGGCGGAGAGCGCGATGTGCCTGATCGAGGATGTCGCGGGCGAAGGTGGCATCTGGACGCCCGGTGCGCTGATGGGCGAGCCGCTGCGCAAGCGCCTGATCGCCAAGGCGGGCATGACCTTTACCGCCAACTGAGCAGCGGGTCCGGAACGACTGGCGGCCGGGGACGACGGTCGCCCACGGCCGCCAGTCAGGTGAGGTCAGCGGCCGAGCGCGAGCGCGCCGGCGGCAGCGAATCCGGCGACCGCGACGGCGCCGAGCAGGCGCGCCAGTTCTTCCTTGCGGAAGTGGACCAGCGCCTGTTCGTTGAGCCAGTACAGATGCTCGCCCTCCTGAACCACGGCGCGGAACTTCACCATGCGTTCGAGCAGCCGGGCCTCGCGGCGGCTGAGTGGGGCCAGCAGGGTCGCGTTCGCCGGCTTGATCGCATTGGCGGCGCGCAGCCGCTCGACCAGTCGGTCCTGCGTGCGCGTGGTGTAACGCTCACCCAGACGCATCACGATGTTCGCCATCTATCGTCTCCCACCCTTGTGCCGAATGTTGCCAGGCCGACCGCGGCGCTTCAGCACGCGCGGCGCCTTTGACCCCGCACCGTCGCGGCGTGACGGACGGGCGCCCTTCCCTTCCTCAAGCTCGAAGCGGAGCGCACCGGACACTGGATTGGCATCCGCCAGCCGCAGCTTCAGCCGCATGCCCAGCGTATATTCGTCCCCGCTCGTCTCGCCGACCAGGCGCTGCCCGGCCTCGTCATAGCGGAAATATTCCTGCCCGAGGTCGCTGATCGGCATCAGCCCGTCGCCGCCGACGCCCTCGACCGTAGCGAAGAAGCCGAAATTCTGGATGCCGGTGATGCGCGCATCGACCACTTCCCCCACCCGTTCGGCGAGGAAGGCGGCGACATAGCGATCGATCGTCTCGCGCTCCGCCTCCATCGCGCGGCGTTCGAGCTTGCTGATCGTTTCGCCCAGCCGCTCGAAATCCTCGTCGCCGTTGAGGCCGCCGGCGCCAAGGCCATAGGCGCTGGTCAGCGAGCGATGCACGAGCAGGTCGGCGTAGCGCCGGATCGGCGACGTGAAATGGCCATAGGAGCCGAGCGACAGGCCGAAATGGCCGTGATTGGCCGGCGCATAATAGGCCTGGGTCTGGGAGCGCAGGATCTGCTCCATGACCTGCGGGCGGAAATCGGCGTCGCCGACCCGATCGATGATATGGTTGAAGGTCGCGGGCTTGATGACCTGACCCAGCGCAAAGGGGACGTCGAAGGTCGCGAGATATTCCTTCAGCGCGACCAGCTTCTCCCGCGCCGGCGGTTCGTGGACGCGGTACATGACGGGGGCCTTCTTCGCCTCCAGCGCCTTGGCCGCCGCGACATTGGCGGCGATCATGAAATCCTCGACCAGGCGGTGCGCATCCAGTCGGTCGCGCGGCGCGACGGAGAGGAGGCGGCCCTTTTCGTCCAGCGCCACCTGCCGTTCGGGAAGGTCCAGCGCCAGCGGCTCGCGCTTGTCACGTGCGGCGGCGAGCAGTGACCAGCACTCCCACAGGTCCTTCAGCGCGGCCAGGATCGTGGCGCTGTCCCCGGCAGGCGCGCGCCCGTCCACGGCGGTTTCGAGCGGCAACGGCGAATCCGCGTCGATCGCGGCCTGCGCATCCTCGTAAGCGATGTTTTGCGCGATCCGCACCACCGCGCGCGAAAAGCGCCAGGTCTTGAGCGCGCCGGTCTTGCTCACCTGAAGGTGGCAAACGAGCGCGGCGCGATCCTGCCCCTGTTTCAGCGAGCAGACGTCCGCCGACAGCACCTCGGGCAGCATCGGGACGACGCGATCGGGGAAATAGACCGAATTGCCGCGCCGCCGCGCCTCACGGTCGATCGCCCCGCCCGGCCGCACATAGAAACTGACGTCGGCGATTGCGACCAGCGCGCGATAGCCACCGGGGTTGCCGGGATCATCATCGGGCGTGGCCCAGATCGCATCGTCATGGTCGCGCGCGTCGGCGGGATCGATCGCGACGATCGGCAGATGAGTCAGATCCTCCCGCCCCTCGCCCAGCGGCTGGGCGGCGACCCGCTGCGCCTCGTCCAGCGTGTCCTGATCGAAAACGTTGGGAATGTCGTGCTTGTGGATCGCGATGAGCGAGAAGCTGCGCGGTGCGAAGGGATCGCCCAGCCGCTCGACGACCTTGGCAGTGATGCGCGGCGGGCGGCCGGCCCGTTCCGCCAGCACGAGATCGCCGGGCTGCGCGCCGCCGGCGTCCGAGACGGGAAATTCGCGCCGCTCCTTCTTCTCCACGCCTTGGAGCCACAGACGATCGCCCTCGCCGCGCAGAACGCCGATGATCTGCTCGGCGGCGGGCGCGAGCACCTTCATCGGATGGGCGATCCAGCCGCCGCCGAGTTCTTCGGTGCGGGCCAGCACGCGCATGCCGACGCCAAGGTCGCCGCGTCGCCGCTCGCGCACGCGGATGCGGGGCGCCGCGACCTCCGCCTCCCAGCGTTCCGGCGTGGCCCAGATCGCGCCGTGATCGTCGGCATCGACGATGCGCAGCACGGTGACCTTGGGCAGCCCGCCCATCTTGTGGAAGGCACGGCCGGGGGCGCTGTCGATCAGCCCCTCATCGGTCATGTCCTTGAGCAGTGCCTTCAGGCCGATCTTCTCCTGCGCGGTGAGGCCGAAGGCGCGGGCGATTTCCCGCTTGCCGGCGGGCGTATCGCTCGTGGAGATGAAATCGAGGATCTGCTGGCGGCTCGGGAGCCCTGCCTTTGGTTTGCGCATCGATCCTAGATAGGAACTTGCGCCCCCCGGGTCACGCGTCGATCGCTTCTTCGTCCATCCGCGCGGCATTCTCCTGGATAAAGGCGAAGCGGTGCGCGGGATTGGTGCCCATCAGCCGGTCGACCAAATCCTTGACGCCCGCGCGCTCCTCATATTCCTGCGGCAGGGTGATGCGGATGAGGCTGCGGGTTTTTGGGTCCATCGTCGTTTCGCGCAGCTGACCCGGATTCATCTCCCCCAGGCCCTTGAAGCGCGACACCTCCACCTTCTTGCCGCGGAACGCCGTGCGTTCGATCTCGGCACGATGCGCGTCGTCGCGGGCGTAGAGCGACTTCGCGCCCGAGGTGATGCGGTAGAGCGGCGGCTGCGCCAGATAGAGGTGCCCGCGCCGGACGAGATCGGGCATCTCCTGGAAGAAGAAGGTCATCAGCAGGGTGGCGATATGCGCGCCATCGACATCGGCGTCGGTCATGATGACGATGCGTTCGTAGCGTAGATTGTCGGGGCGGCATTCCTTGCGCGTGCCGCAGCCGAGCGCCTGGATGAGATCGGCGATTTCCTGATTGGCGAGGATCTTCGCACTGGTGGCGGAGGCGACGTTCAGGATCTTGCCGCGGATCGGCAGGATCGCCTGTGTCTTGCGGTCACGCGCCTGCTTCGCGCTGCCGCCGGCGCTGTCGCCTTCGACGATGAACAATTCGGTGCCGCCGGGGGCGTTGGCGGAACAGTCGGTCAGCTTGCCCGGCAGCCGCAGCTTGCGCGAGGAGGTCGCCGTCTTGCGCTTGACGTCGCGTTCCTCCTTGCGGCGGAGGCGATCGTCCATCCGTTCCAGCACATAGCCCAGCAGCGCGCGACCGCGGTCCATGTTGTGCGTGAGGAAGTGGTCGAAATGGTCGCGAACGGCCTTTTCGACGAGGCCGGCGGCCTCGGGCGACGTGAGCCGATCCTTGGTCTGTGACTGGAATTGCGGATCGCGGATGAAGACGCTGAGCATCAGCTCGCTGCCGACCATCACGTCATCTGCGGTCAGATCCTTGACCTTCTTTTCCTTTACCAACTCGCCAAACGCCCGCAGGCCGCGGACCAGCGCCTGGCGCAGACCCTGTTCGTGCGTGCCGCCATCGGGCGTGGGGATGGTGTTGCAATACCAGGAATAGCTGCCGTCGGACCACAAGGGCCAGGCGACCGCCCATTCGACGCGGCCGGCCTCTCCCGGAAACTCCTGCGACCCGGTGAAGAAATCGGCGGTGGCACATTCGCGCCCGCCGACCTGTTCGCGCAGGTGATCGGCAAGGCCGCCGGGGAACTGGAACACCGCCTCTGCCGGCGTATCGTCCGAGATCAGCTCGGGCGCGCATTTCCAGCGGATCTCGACCCCGGCGAACAGATACGCCTTGGACCGCGCGAGCCGGTAGAGCCGTGCGGGCTTGAAGCGCAGATCGGGCCCGAAAATTTCCTCGTCCGGGGTGAAGGCGACCGACGTGCCGCGCCGATTGGGCGCCGCGCCGACATTCTCCAGCGGGCCCAGCGTCTGCCCCTTGGCGAAGCGCTGGCGGTAGAGCTGGCGATCGCGCGCCACCTCCACCACCGTGTCCGACGACAGCGCGTTGACGACCGAGACGCCGACGCCGTGGAGGCCGCCGCTGGTCGCATAGGCCTTGCCCGCGAACTTGCCGCCCGAATGGAGCGTGGAGAGGATCACCTCCAGCGCGCTCTTGTCCGGGAACTTGGGGTGCGGATCGACCGGGATGCCGCGGCCATTGTCGACGATGGTCAGGCGATTGCCCGGCGCCAGCGTGACCTCGATGCGGGTGGCGTGGCCGGCCACCGCCTCGTCCATCGCATTGTCCAGCACCTCGGCGGCGAGGTGGTGAAGCGCGCGCTCGTCGGTGCCGCCGACGTACATGCCAGGCCGGCGCCGGACCGGCTCCAACCCTTCCAGCACCTCGATTGATGAGGCGTCGTAAGCGGGGGTGGGAGCGGCGGCACGGAACAGATCTGGATCAGCCATGGCTGCGCTATAGCAGAGGCATCGGCAGTCGTGACCTGTTGCCGCGCTGCAACACATTTTTCCCGTTTCGGCACAAACGCGCGCTGGCATGCATCCTTTCTACCGCCTGCCCCGTTCGGGCCTCCGCATGTGTTTGTTGTGTAAGTAACGAAAGGGTTGCGTATGAAGTCCTTGTTCCTCGCGGGCATTGCCGCCGCTTTGGTCGCTCCGTCGATCGCCTCCGCGCAGACGGCCGACGAAGATGGCTTCTCCGGCGTCTATATTGGCGCAGCCGGCGGCTATGATGTCCAGCCGAACGATCGTGGCTCCTCGATCCTGTTCGACACCAATCTCGATGGCCGCTTCGGCGATGCGGTGAACACCGCCGCTGGCGCCAACGCCTTCGCACCGCCGGTTGGCGGCTTCTGCAACGGCCGCGCGCTGGCCGGCACTTCGCCGACGAACCCGACCTCGCCCGCGGCCTGTGCCAAGGACAAGGACGGCTGGGCCTATTATGGCCGCATCGGCTATGACTATCAGCGCGGCGGGCTGGTCCTCGGTGCAGTCGGTGAGTTCGGCAAGAGCGAGATCACCGACAGCGTGTCGGCCTTCTCCAGCACGCCGGCCTCCTACGTCATGACCCGCTCGATCGACTGGGAAGCGTCGATCCGCGGCCGCGTCGGCTACACGCCGAACAACCGCACGCTGTTCTACGGCACCTTCGGTCCGGGCTATGCCCGCATCGACCGTGAGTTCTCCACCACCAATGCGGTGAACGGCTTCTCCGAATCGGGCAAGCGCAACCACTGGGGCATCACCGGCGGTGGCGGCATCGAGCAGAAGGTCGCCAACAACGTCTCGCTCGGCCTTGAGTACATGTACCACCAGTACAAGGACGACGATTACCGCGTCCGCGCCGGCAACGCTGGCGACACCGCGGCGAGCAATCCGTTCCTGCTGGTGAATGGCAGCGGCACCGACTTCCGTCGCAGCGACGACAAGTTCCGCTGGCACTCGATCCGCGCGACGGCGGCCTACCGCTTCTAAGCGACACTGCGGTGACCGGGCGGGGAGTTCGCCCGGTCATCCAGGGTCTGCCATCCCCCGACGGGCGAACGGCAGATCGGAGACAAAGAAAAGGGCCGCGGCGAGCAATCCTCGCCGCGGCCCTTTTCTATTTGCCTGAGCGCGTGCTCAGCGCATCCGCGGGCCACCGAAGGGCAGCGGCGCGGCGCGGCGATCGCGGCGCGGGAGCTGCGCCTGATAGGCGTGGCCGCAATGTTCGACGCAATAGGGGAAGCCGGGGTTCACCTTCTCACCGCAGAAGTGGAAGTCCGGCTCACCCGGATGGCCGAGCGGCCATTTGCAGACCTTGTCGCTGAGATCGAGCAGGCTGGTCTTGCCGGCAATCTCCGGCGACGGCTTGGCCGGAACCAGGCGGCGCGGCGGTGCCGGGGTGCTGGGTGCCTGCTGCTCACCGGGGGCCTGCCGCACGAAGCCGCCGGGACCGACCGAGCGGACCATGCGCATGGATTCGGGCGACCGCTCCGGCTCGAGCGGGGTGGTGATGGTGATCGGCTTGGGCGCGGACACCTGAGTCACCGCCGGGGTCGGCGAGGCCGCGCGCGGTGCGGGCGCCGGCGGGGGAGCAGGTGGCGGCGGCGCGGGAGGTGGCGGCGGCGCAGCGACCACCGGCTCGGGCGCGGGCGCCGGCTTCGCGGCGGCGGCAGCAGCGGCAGCCTTCGCCTCCGCGTCCTTCGACACGACCGGCGACGGACGGGATTGCAAGCCCAGACGGTGCGCCTTGCCGATCACGGCATTGCGGCTGACCCCGCCCAGCGCCTCTGCGATCTGGCTGGCCGTCTGGCCGCCTTCCCACATCTTGCGCAGCGTATCGATCCGTTCCTCGGTCCAGGACATCGGTCTTGTCGTTCCTTCACTTCTTGCGCCGGTTGCAGCGGGCGGCGGCAGCGACTACGCGAACACGCGATGAGCAGCCACCCCCCACTTGGCCGGACGTCCGCCGACCATCACCGTTCCTTGATCAGGAGCGCACCCGGTGTTCCGTCAATCCGCAACGTGAACTGGGGTGGCCTGAAGACCTTATATGTGAAGGAGGTGCGGCGGTTCTTCAAGGTCCAGCTGCAAACGGTCTGGGCGCCGGCGATCACCACGCTTCTGTATCTGGTCATTTTCACCGTCGCACTGGGCGGGCGCAGCGAAGTGCACGTCGGCGGCTCGACCGTCGCCTTCGCCGATTTCGTCGCGCCCGGGCTGATCGTGATGGGGATGCTCAACAACGCCTTCGCCAACGCCAGCTTCTCGCTGCTCGTGGGCAAGATCCAGGGCACGATCGTCGATTACCTGATGCCGCCGCTGTCGACCGCCGAGCTGCTGACCGCGCTGACCGGGGGCGCGGTGACGCGCGCCTTCCTCGTCGGCCTGACCGTCTGGCTGGCGATGTCGCTGTGGCCCGGCGTCCATGTCATGCCGGCGCATCCGCTGGCGGTGCTGTGGTTCGGGCTGCTGGGATCGGTGTTCCTCGCGCTGATCGGCGTGCTGACGTCGATCTGGGCGGAGAAGTTCGATCATGCCGCGGCGGTGACCAACTTCGTGGTCGCGCCGCTGACGCTGCTGTCGGGCACCTTCTATTCGGTCGATCGCCTGTCGCCGGTGTTCCAGACGATCAGCCACGCCAATCCGTTCTTCTACATCATCTCGGGCTTCCGCTACGGGTTCCTGGGGATCGCCGACTCCCCCGTCGCGCTGGGCAGCGCGGTGATTCTGGCGCTCGACATCGTGCTTGGCCTCATCTGCTACACCCTGCTGCGGCGTGGGTGGCGGCTGAAGAACTAGGCGCCGGTCAGAAGCCCTCGGGCATGTCGATCGGGCCGATCACGCGGGTATATTCGCGCACCGCATAGCGATCGGTCATCCCGGCGATGTAATCGGCAATGTGGCGGCTGAGGCCGGGTTCGTCGGCGGGCAGCGTGCTGCGCCACTCGTCCGGCAACAGCGCGGGATCGGCGCGGAACGCGGCAAACAGCCCGGCCACGATCCGGTGCGCGGCGTCGGCCGCCTCCAGTTGTCGCGGATGATGATAGAGGTTGGCGTACATGAACCGCTTCAGGTCGCGTTCCGCAATGCGCATCTGATCGGAGAAGGCGACCAGCGCCCTCCCCGCGGCCCGGACATCATCGACGATTTCGACACCGGACGACGCGATGCGCGCCTTTGTCTCGGCGATGAGATCATTGACCATCACGCCGATCTGACTGCGGACGAGCTCGCGCGCCTGCCGCCGCTCACTGACGTCGGGGAAGAGCGAGCGGACGCGATCCCAGCCGGACGCGACCAGCGGCACGGCGAGCAGCTGGTCGACGCACAGCAGCCCGGCGCGCAGCCCATCGTCGATGTCGTGATTGTCGTAGGCGATATCATCGGCGAGCGCGGCGACCTGCGCCTCGAGACTGGCATAGGTATCCAGTTCGAGCTGCGCCTCCTCATCCGCCTGCCGCAGCGCCCATCCCGGATGACGTGCGGGGCCATTGTGCTTGGCCAGCCCCTCCAGCGTGTCCCAGGTGAGGTTGAGGCCATCGAAGCGCGGATAGGCACGCTCGATCCGCATCAGCGTGCGCAACGTATGGCCGTTGTGATCGAAGCCACCGGCGTCCGCCATCGCCGTCTTCAGCGCATCCTCGCCGGCGTGGCCGAAGGGCGGATGACCGATGTCATGGGCGAGGCACAGCGCCTCGGTCAGATCCTCGTTCAGGCCCAGCGCGCGGGCGATGGTGCGTCCGATCTGCGCCACCTCCAGGCTGTGGGTCAGACGGACGCGGAAATGGTCGCCATCCGGGGCGAGGAACACCTGGGTCTTGTGGCGCAGGCGGCGGAAGGCGATCGAGTGGACGATGCGGTCGCGATCACGCTGGTAATCGTCACGCGGGCCGCGCTCGCCGGCTCCCCCGGACTTGCTTTGTTCTTTGTGAAGGCGGCCTCTGCTGTGCGCCGGGTGCGATGCCCATGGCGCAAGCATTGTCACTTGGCGGGAAGCCTCGTCATCTTCTGGCCCTTCTCGCTGGTGAAGGCGAAGGCGGACACCCCCTGCTTGGCGAGGGTATTGATGAACTCGCGCGCCTCCGCATCGGTCTTGAACGGACCGGTCACCACGCGATTGGTGAAGCGCAGCGGCGTGGTATAGGCGGTCTTGCCCTTGAGCGCGTCGGCCTTCTTCTGCGCCGCGGCCCAGGCCTTGGGCAGGTCATCCTTATTGGCGCCGCCAGCGACCTGAACCCAGATGCGCGACGGTTCTGCCTTGGCGGCCTTTGCTTCCTCGGCTGCCTTCTTGGCCTCTTCCGCCTTCTTTGCGTCGGCCAGCTTCTTCGCGGCGGCCGCCTTGCGCTCTGCCGCGAGCTTCTTGGGATCGGGCGCGGGCGGTTCCTTTGCCGCCGGGGTCGGCTTGGGTTCGGGCTTCGGCGTTGCCGCTGGCCTGGGCGACGGCGCAGGCGTCGTGGTCGTCGGCGCTGGAGCCTGCGGCGGCGTGGCGGCTTCGCTCACGGGCGCGGGGGCGGGCCGCGGCGGCTCGGGCGGACGCACCGGGGCGACGCCAAGCTCCTCGCCGGGAATGGTGATGCCGGCCATGATCCGGGCGAGGATCGTATCCTCGCTGACCGCGGGACGTGCCGGGATCGGCGCGGCGTCGGCCGTGTCGACGCTGCGGGCCGGCAGGGTCGCGGCGGTCGGCGCCACGGAGGTGGGTGCAGGGGTACGCGGCAGCGACGGCGCCGGCGTGGTCGTCGGCGGCGTGGTCGCGACCTGAGTGCGGGGCGGCACATAGGCCGGGCGCGCTGGCGCAGGGGTATATGCCGGGGTGGTGGTCGCAACCGAAGTGGGTGCCGGCGTTGGCGTTGCCAAAGTGGTTGGCGCCGGAACCGGCTGGCTGACGGTGGGAGCGGTGGTCGCGGCGCGGCCGAGGTCCTGAACCACCGGCTTGGGCGCGGCGAATTCTACGCCGGCGTAGCGTGGCGGCTGGAGCGTGTCGGCCGTTCCCCGGGCGGGGTTGGCCTGCTGGCGGCTCGCAATGGCCACGGCCGGCGCCGGGGTTTGGCGGGGCCGCGAACGGGCGGCGCGCGCGTCCGCGGCACGCTGACGCTGCTGCGCCAGGGCGAGTTCGCGGGCGCGCTTCGCCTCTTCGCGCGCGAGGCGGCGCTTGGTGCGGGCGTCGACCGGCGCAGTGGCAGCCGGCGCGGGAGTTGCGGCGGCGACCTGGACCGGCGGGCGCGCTTCGGGTGCGAGCGGCGGGAGCGCGGGGGCCATACGCGCGTCAGCCAGCCGCTGAGGCGTCGCGCGCAATTCGCCGAAATGAACCGCAAAGGCGCGATCGACCGGCGACAAAGCCTCAAGCCGGGAGAAGAATGGCGACAGCGCGGCGCCCATGCCGCGCGGCATCATGGTGCTGGCGATCTTCTGCGCACCCGGCACGTCGCCAGTCATGGCGAGGATGAAGGCGCGCACCCGCCAAGCACTGCGATCGTTGTGGCGCAGCTGTGCGTCGATGGCGTCGAGTGCCTCCTTGCGGCGGCCGCTGATGCCGAGCGAGAGCGCGTAGCGGCGCTGCACCTCCTCGTCCGGCGATGCCTTCAGTGCGACGCGATAGTCGCGCTGGGCGCGTTCCTGTTCGCCGATCAGATCGTAGGCGAGACCACGGTCGCCGGCGAAGGTCGCCGGGCTGAGGCCATAGCCGACCGCCTGGTCGAAATAGCGCAGCGCCTCGCCGGGACGCTGCTGCGTCACCAAGATCCGCGCCATGCCGGCCTTCACGCGGCCGTTCATCGGATCGACGTTCTCTGCGCGCTTGAACAGCGAGGCGGCGGCGTTGACGTCGCCGAGCTTCAGCGAAAGCTCCCCGGCGGTGATCAGCGAGCTGAGATCGCGCGGATTGGCACCGAGCCGGCGCATCGCATCAGCAAGCGCATCAGCGTCCGGCGTCGGCCGCGGGGCCATCTGACCGGGGAGGCTTTGCACCATCTGCCCCGGCGCGGCCTGGGCGAGCGCCTGAGGCGAGCCAGCGAGGGCCGCGGCAAGAATCAGGGGGCGAGAAAAAGACATGAGCTGATTGCGTTAGAGACGAAGCGGGATGAACGGGCAATGAGTCCCCTTACCTGCCGCGCCAGGACGCACGGGGCGGCCGACGAATGCCGGCCGCCCGGAGCTTTGGTTCGTTACTGGTTGTTCTGGCGGTGCAGGAAGCGCGGGATGTCGACCTGATCCTTCGATTCCGCATCCTCCGCGCGCGGCGTGCCACGCGAGGCGTTCTGCATCCGCTCGAACAAGGTGCCGCCAAGCTTCACGCGCGGCTGGGGCGGAACCTCGTCAGCGGCTTCGTTGCCGCCGGAGAGCCAGCGACGGCGCGGCGCAGCGGCCGGCTCGTCATCGCCGAACACGCGCGGCTGCGCAGGCGCCGCCGTCGGAGCGGCCGGAGCCGGCACGACGGTGTCACTGCCGAGCAGCAGTTCGTCCGACGCCTCCTGCTCGACGGCGCGAGCAGCCGGGGACGGCTCGACCGCCGGCGTTGCGCCCGGCGTGGGCACGCCGCCCGACATCGCACCGGCAGCAGCACCGGTGGGCTGCGGCGCCGGCGACTGGACAGGAGCAGCGGCCGGGGCGGCGGGCGCAGGCGCGGCAGGCGCAGCGGTTGCCGTCGGCGCGGGCGTTTCGATCCGACGCGGCGCGGAGAAGCTGAACGCGCGAGCGGGCTCCGCCTCCGGCGTTTCGGCCTGCTGCACAGCCTCGATCCCGGTAGCGACGACCGACACGCGGATGCGGCCTTCGAGCTCCGGATTGAACGCCGAACCCCAGATGATGTTGGCTTCGGGATCGACCAGCTCGCGGATGTGGTTCGCCGCCTCGTCCACCTCGAGCAGGCGCATGTCCTCGCCGCCGGTGATCGAGATGATGACGCCCTTCGCGCCCTGCATCGACACGCCGTCGAGCAGCGGGTTGGCAATCGCCTTCTGCGCGGCGACCAGCGCGCGGTCGTCGCCTTCCGCCTCGCCCGTACCCATCATCGCCTTGCCCATCTCCTGCATCACCGAGCGGACGTCGGCGAAATCGAGGTTGATGAGACCCGGCATGACCATGAGGTCGGTGATGCCGCGAACGCCCTGCTGGAGCACCTCGTCGGCAAGCTCGAACGCCTGCTTGAAGGTGGTGTTGGCGTTGGCGATCAGGAACAGATTCTGGTTCGGGATGACGATCAGCGTATCGACGAACTTCTGCAGTTCCTCGATGCCCTGGTCGGCCGACTTGCCGCGCCGCTTGCCTTCAAAGGCGAACGGCTTGGTCACGACACCCACGGTCAGGATGCCCATGTCGCGCGCAGCCTTGGCGATGACCGGTGCGGCGCCAGTGCCCGTGCCGCCGCCCATGCCGGCAGCGATGAAGCACATGTGTGCGCCCTCGAGCAGCTTGGCGACCTGCTCGATCGTTTCCTCGGCCGCGGCACGGCCGATCTCCGGCCGGCTGCCCGCGCCAAGACCCTGGGTGATCTTGGCACCCAGCTGGATCTTTTGCGGTGCGATCGACTGCTTCAGCGCCTGCGCGTCGGTGTTCGCGACGAGAAACTCGACGCCCTGCACGTCCGCCCGCATCATGTTGGCAATCGCGTTGCCACCAGCACCGCCGACGCCGATCACGGCGATCTTCGGGGTGAGCTCGTCCACGTCGGGTGCAATGAATTCGATGCCCATCGCCAATCTACTCCGTCAGTTCGGGCACCAAACACTGGCCCGTCATCGCCATTAATCTTAGTGCAACACAACGTCGCCGCGTGCCAGCCGAAAAGCGGCGCAGGGCGATCAATAATTCGCCTTCGCCGCCTGGAACAAACGCTTCAGCGCGCCGAGCCCCTTTTGCCGCACGACCATCTGCTGTTGCGGCACGAGGCCACGCAGGTCGACAGGGTCAGATGCGGCAAAGAATGCCAGCCCGGCGAGCGTGGCGAAACCCGGGCCGCCATGCGCATCGGGCAGGCCGACCAGCCCGCGCGGCCGGCCGACGCGCACCGTGCGCCCGAGCACCTGCTGCGCGTAATCGGCAATGCCCTTCAGCTCTGCGCCGCCGCCCGTCAGCACCACCTGACGGCCGACGGGGCCTTCGAACTTCAGTTCCTTCAGCGCGGCCTGCACCTCGTTGATGAGATGTTCGAGCCGCGTGCGGATGACCGAGATCAGCGCCGCCTTCGTGATCTGCAGCGGATCGGTATCGTCATCGGCACGGCCGGGACGAATCGCGATCATCTCGTGATTGTCGCGCGGCGATGCATTGGCCGAACCATGGAAGCATTTCATCCGCTCCGCCTGGCTGCGCGACGTGCCAAAGGCAGAGGCGATATCGTCGGTGATGTCGCACGCGCCGACCGGAATCGACTTCAGGCCGACCAGCATCCCGCCCGCGAACAGCGACACGTTGGTCATGCCCGCGCCGATCTCCACCAGCGCGACGCCAAGATCGCGCTCCTCCTCGCTGAGGCAGGCGAGCCCGGTCGCGACCGGCGAGGCGATGATCGACTTCACCTCGAGATGCGCCGAGCGGACGGTGAGATCGAGATTGCGCACCGGCGAGCCATCCGCCGCGATGACGTGGATGTGGACGCCGAGCCGATCGGCATGGAGGCCAAGCGGCTTCTTCACGCCGGTCAGGCCATCGAGCGTGTAGAGCGCCGGCTGCGCGTGGAGCACCATGCGGCCCTGCGGGTCGATCGCCGAGCGACCTTCCTGCAAAAGCGCGTCGATATCCTGCTGCTCGATGCGGTGGCCGTTCAGCTCGACCTCGATGAACGCCTCATCGCTGACGAGCCCGCCGGCGGAGAAACCCGCCCAGACATTCTCGATGTTGAAGCCGGCGATCCGCTCCGCCTGCGCCACCGCCTCGCGCACGGCCACCTCGGTCAGTGCCATGTCGGCGATATAGCCGCGCTTCACGCCCTTTGATTCGCGCTGGCCAGTGCCCAGCACGACCAGTTCGCCGCCGTCGCCACGCTGGGCGATCATCGCGGACACCTTTGACGTGCCGATATCGAGCGCGGTGATGATGCCTTCCGGTGCCGCTTTCGCCATGCCCTGTACCCCTGTTCCCTGCCCCGAGAATGTGGCCCTATTACCCGTGTCTTAGACGTCGTCGATGCGTTCCAGTCGCGCGCTCTGGATGGAGGGTCCGGCGGCCGCCCCGGTGCCCGATTCCGGCACCGCCTGCTCCATGTCGGTCCCCGGCTTTCGCGCCACCAGCTTCGCCGGGTCGCGCATGTCGAAGCGCAGCCAGCCCTTGCCCAGCAGCGACCGCGCGCCGTCCAGCTCCGCGAACTTGACCAGTGCGGCGGCGGCGCCCTCCTGCGGCAGCGCCAGCGTCTCGCCGGTATCGAAGGTCAAATCCCAGCGGCGATTGCCGACCCAGCTTGCCGCCTTGATCCGCGGCTTGAGCGCCGGGGCAGCCGCGAGCAGGCGCTGATAATTCGCCTCCTGCCGATCGGCGCCCGGGCCGATCACCAGCGGCAGATCGGGCATCCGGTTGCGATCGACCGGCTCCAGCGGGACGCCCTTCGCATCGATCAGCGTCAGCTGGCCGCCATTCTGCCAGATCGCCGCGGGCTCCCGCTCGACGATATGGATCAGCAGGCGATCGGGCAGCCGGCGCGCGACATAAGCGTCGGCGATCCAGCCATAGGCGAGCAGCCGCTCACGGATCAGGTTCAGGTCGACGCGCAGCATCGCCTTGGGCTGATCCTCAAGCGCGACGGCGTAGACCGTTTCGCGGTTCATCCGCTTGATGCCGGTGATGTCGACACCCTCGACGTTGAGGCCAAGGCGCCCGGTGCTGTCGGCGACCGCGGTGCCAATCGCGGCCGGCACGCCGAACCATGACGCGGTGGCGAGCGCGGCGGCGCCGCCAAGACCGAGGATCGACCACGTCACCGCGCGGCGAAGCGCCGCCTCGCTCAGCGGCAGGGCAGCGATCAGCCGGTCGCCGAGCGACTTTTTCGGGGGACCGCGACGGACGGTCGGCCGACGCTGCGGCGCGCCGCGGGTGATCGAGCGGCTCATGGCGTCCCCTCTTCCGTGGTGGCGCCGTCCTTCATCGCGCCGTCCTTCATCGCCTCATCGACGATCGCCTGGACGAGTTCGGGGTAGCTGATGCCGAGATGGCGCGCCTGTTCGGGCACCAGGCTGAGCGGGGTCATGCCCGGCTGGGTGTTCACCTCCAACAGGAACAGCCCCTCGACGCCGCGCTCGTCATCCCAGCGAAAATCAGCGCGGCTGCAGCCCTTGCAGCCCAGCAGCTCATGCGCGCGAAGGGCGAGCGCCTTGCACGCCTCGGTGATCTCGTCAGGCACCGGCGCGGGGAAGATGTGCTCGGTCATCCCCTCGGTATATTTGGCGTCGTAATCGTACCAGCCGGACTTTGGGCGAAGCTCGGTCACGCCGAGTGCCTTGTCGCCGAGCACGGCGGTGGTGAGTTCGCGGCCGCGCACATAGGGCTCGGCAAGAAGCTGGTCGAACTCCTGCCACGGGCCCATCGCCTCACGGCTGATCGGGTGACCGTAATTGCCGCCATCAGTGACGATCGCGACGCCGACCGAGGAGCCTTCGTTGACCGGCTTCAGCACATAGGGGCGCGGCAGCGGATCGGCGATGTAGAGATCCTCGCTGGCGACGATACGGCCGCCGGGCATGGGCACGCCCTGCGGCACCAGCGCCTGCTTGGTCAGCACCTTGTCGATCGCGATGACGGAGGTGGCGAGCCCGCTGTGGGTGTAGCGCAGCCCCATGATGTCCATCAGGCCCTGGATCGAGCCGTCCTCGCCCGGTGAGCCGTGGAGCGCGTTGAAGACAAGGTCGGGCGCCGCCTCCGCCAGTCGCGCGGCGACGTTGCGGTCCATGTCGATGCGGGTGACGCGGTGGCCGAGCAATTCAAGCGCGTCGGCGATGCCGTTGCCCGACATCAGCGATACCTCACGCTCGGCGGACCAGCCGCCCATCAGCACGGCGATATGCAGTTGGCTCACGATGCCACCCCCACGCGCTGGATTTCCCATTCGAGGGTCACGCCGCTCTTCTCCTTCACCCGCCGCCGCACGTCTTCGCCCAGCGCCTCGATATCGGCGCTGGTTGCCTGCCCAAGGTTGAGCAGGAAGTTGGTGTGCTTCTCGCTGACCTGCGCGTCGCCGCGGCGAAGGCCACGACAGCCGGCCTCGTCGACCAGCGCCCAGGCCTTGTGACCCGGCGGGTTCTTGAAGGTCGAGCCGCCGGTCTTGGAACGCAGCGGCTGCGAGGCCTCGCGGCTGGCAGCGATACGGTCCATTTCCTCCTGGATCGCGGCGGGATCGCCCGGCTGGCCACGGAAGGTGGCGCTGACCACGATCGCGCCGTCGGGCAGTTCCGAATGGCGATAGCTGTAGTGGAGGTCGGCGGCAGACAGCGTAACCAGCTCGCCGGAGCGCAGCACGACGTCGCATTCGACGAGGATGTCGGCCGTCTCGCGGCCATAGGCCCCGCCGTTCATGCGCACGAAGCCGCCGACGGTGCCGGGGATCGAGCGCAGGAACTCGACGCCCGCAATGCCCGCGTCGCGGGCGGTGGAGGAGACCAGGATCCCGCTGGCGCCGCCGCCGCAGCGCAGCGTCGTCGGGTCGATCACCTCGACCTTTGCAAAGGGCTTGCCGAGACGGACGACCACGCCGGGTACGCCGCCGTCGCGAACGATCAGGTTCGAGCCGAGGCCGAGCGGCATCACCGGCACGGCGGGGTCGAGATTGGCGAGGAACTTCGCCAGATCATCGACGGTCGCCGGTTCGAGCAGCCATTCGGCCGGGCCGCCCGACTTGAACCAGACGAGCGGGGCGAGCGGCGCGTTCTGCGTCAGGCGGCTCTGCACCGGCGCGCGGGCGGTCGCGGTGTCTTCGGTGCCGGCTGCGGGCGTTGTTTCGTCCATCGTGCTCACCGCCGTGCCTCGATCGCAGGCGCGAGGCCGGCAGCCCATTTGGTGATGTCGCCAGCGCCGAGGCAGACGATCTGGTCACTTGGGCGCACCTCCTCGGAGAGCGCGGTGGCGAGTGCATCGGCATCCGCCACCATGGCCGCGGCCCGGTGGCCGCGATGGCGCAGCCCGCTGACCAACGCCTCGGCATCGACGCCCGGCACCGGCGCCTCCCCCGCGGCATAGACCGGGGTCACATAGACGGCGTCGGCATCGTTGAACGCGCCCTGGAACTCATCCATCAGATTGCCGAGGCGCGAATAGCGGTGCGGCTGCACGACGGCGATGACGCGGCCTTGCGCGGATTCACGCGCGGCGGCGAGGACGGCGCGAATTTCCACCGGGTGGTGGCCGTAATCGTCGATCACCGCAGCGGTGCCGCCGTCCGCGAACGAGACCTCGCCGACCTTGGTGAAGCGGCGCTTCACACCGTTGAACTTCTCGAACCCCTTCTGGATCGTCGCATCGTCGATGCCGAGTTCCAGCGCGACGCCGATCGCGGCGAGCGCGTTCTGGACGTTGTGGCGGCCGGGCATTGGGAGGTCGATGCCCTCGATCGAGCGGGTCGTGCCGTCACGATGGCGGATGATCGCCTCGAACCGGTTACCACCGGGATAGGGCGCGACGTTGACGCCGCGCACATCGGCGCTGGCGGCGAAACCGTAGGTCACGATGCGGCGATCGCGCACGCGCGGGATCAGCGCCTGCACCTCAGGGTGATCGAGGCACAGCAAGGCCGCGCCGTAGAAGGGCACGTTCTCGATGAACTCGACATAGGCGTCCTTCGCCCGGTCGAAGCTGCCATAATGGTCGAGATGCTCGGGATCGATGTTGGTCACCACCGCGATCGTGCCGTCGAGTCGAAGGAAGCTGCCGTCGCTTTCGTCCGCCTCGACCACCATCCAGTCGCTGTCACCGAGCCGCGCGTTGGAGCCGTAGCTGTTGATGATCCCGCCGTTGATGACGGTCGGGTCCACCCCGCCCGCGTCGAGCAGCGCCGCGACCATCGAGGTGGTCGTCGTCTTGCCATGCGTGCCGGCGACCGCGACGGTCGACTTGAGCCGCATCAGTTCGGCGAGCATTTCCGCGCGCCGGACGACCGGGATACGCTGGCTGAGCGCAGCCTCCACCTCCGGATTGCCGCGCTTCACCGCGGTCGAGGTGACCACGACGGCGACGCCATCGACGTTGGCCGCATCATGGCCGATCGTGACCTTGATCCCGCGGTCGCGCAGCCCCTCGATCACATAGCCCTCGGCCACGTCCGAACCCTGCACGGTATAGCCCAGGTTGTGCATCACCTCCGCGATGCCGGACATGCCGATCCCGCCGATGCCGACGAAATGGATCGTTCCGATGTCCGTAGCGACGCCCTTCACGCAAATGCCTCCTTCGGCTGAGCCACACCCACCGGCACCGGTGCACGGGGCGCGTCCAGACTTTCCACCAGATCCGCCAGATCGCGCGCGGCGTGCGGCTTTCCGCAAGCCTTGGCGCGCGCGGCGGCATTTTCGAGCGCGGTCGGATCCAGCCCCAGCTTCTGCATCTGCTTGGCAAGCTCGGCCGGGGTGAAGGCGCTCTGCGGGATCGTGCGGGCGCCGCCGGCGGCGGTGATCTCGCGCGCGTTCGCCGTCTGGTGATCGTCGGTCGCGCCGGGCAGCGGCACCAGGATCGCGGGGCGGCCAGCGGCGGTCAGCTCCGAGATAGTGGAGGCGCCAGCGCGCGCGATCACCAGATGCGCCCAGCCGAGCTGCTCCGGCAGATCGGGCAGATAGGTGGCGAGATCGGCGGCGATCTCCAGCTCGGCATATTTCGCGCGGGCGGCGTCGATATCCTCGATGCGTGCCTGATGCGTCACCTGAAGCCGGCGGCGGAAGGCGAGCGGGAGCATGGCGAGCCCCTCGGGCACGACCTTCGACAGGACGCTGGCGCCCTGTGAGCCGCCGGTGACGAGCAGGCGGAAGATCCCATCCTCCTCGAGCAGCGGATAGGGCTGCGTACGCAGCGCCAGCACGCTGTCGCGCACCGGATTGCCGATATGGTGCGCCTTGGCCTCGAACTTCGGCTTCAGCCGCTCGGTCTGAGCATAGGACGTCGCAATGGCGTCGACGCGCGGGGCGACGAGGCGATTGACCCGGCCGAGCACGGCATTCTGCTCATGCACCGCGGTCGGGATCTTCTCCGCAAAGGCGGCGGCCAGCGCCGGGAAGGCGGGATAGCCGCCGAAGCCGATCACCGCCGCCGGCTTGAAGGTGCGATAGAGCTGGCGTGCCATGGCGCGGCCGCGCCACATCTGGCGCGCGGCCTTCGCCCAGCCGAGCGGGCCACCGGCGATGCGGCCAGCGGGAAGGACATGGGTCTGCACATCCTCGAACAGGCCGGGGAAGCGAACGCCGCGGTCGTCGCTGACCAGCGCGACACGATGGCCGCGGCGCATCAGCTCCTCAGCCAGCGCGGCGGCGGGGACCATGTGCCCGCCGGTGCCGCCGGCGGCGAGAACGAACTGCTTGGGCCGGGTCATGCCGCACTCCCCCAGCGCGCCACATAGGGACTGCGCAGCAGGAACGGGTTGCGACGGGTGAAGGTGAGCAGCAATCCCATGCCGATCGACAGCGCGATCATCGACGAACCACCATAACTGATAAAGGGCAAGGTCATCCCCTTGGACGGCGCAAGGCCGGTATTCACCGCCATCGAGATCAAAGCCTGAAGGCCGAACTGCGTGGCGAGGCCGGACGCGGCGAGCAGTTTGAAACTGTCCTGTTCGTCCAGCATCTTCACGAAAACGCGCGCGACGATGGCGAGGAACAGGATCGCGATCACCATGCAGGCGATGAGGCCGAATTCCTCTCCGATGACCGAGAAGATGTAGTCGGTGTGCGCCTCCGGAAGGCCGAACTTGGACGTGCCGGCGCCCGGCCCAGTGCCGGTCCAGCCGCCCGAGGTGAGCGTGCGGTGCGCGGCGTCGGTCTGGAAATGCGCGCCCTCCGCCTCGTTGGGATCGCGGAACAGGAAGCTGTCGATCCGGGTGCGCGCCGTGCCGTAGAACATGTACGCCGCGCCGACGCCGAGCGGCGCCATGGCGATGAAGGCGGCGAGCGTCTTCGTCGGGGTCCCAGCGATGATCAGCAGCGTCATCCAGACGAGGCCGAAGACCATCGTCTGGCCGAAATCGGGCTGAAGCATCAGCAGCGCGCCGACCAGCGCGGTCATGCCGAAGGTGATCGCGGTGAGCGGCAGCCCCTCCTCCTTGGTGCGCAGCGACAGGAGCCAGGCGATGGTGACGATGAAGCAGGGCTTCAGGAACTCCGACGGCTGGAATTGCGCGAAGCCGACGCCGAGCCAGCGCTTGGCCCCGTTCACCTCGACGCCCACGCCGGGGATGAGCACCAGCAGCAGCATGACGCCGAACGCCGCCGCGCCGACGACGGCGCCGCGCCGCGCGACATGCACCGGCAGCATCGAGATGCCGATCAGGACGGGCAGCGAAACCAGCACCCACATGACCTGACGCCAGAAATAATAAAGCGGCGGGATCTTCAGCGCTTCACCCGAATAGCGCATCGCCGTGGCAGGCGAAGCGGCGGCGACCGACAGCAGGCCGACCGCAATCAACGCAAAGGTGAGCAGCAGCAGCACCCGGTCGGTATCCCAGAACCACGTGCCGAGCGGCGAGCGATCGCCGCGTCCACCCCGCTCCTTCAAGCGGCCGCGTAGCCCCTGCTTGGTCGCCAGATCGGTCAAGACAGCCCCTCCACCGCTTCGCGAAATGCCTGGCCGCGATGTTCGTAATCGCGGAACTGGTCAAAGGAAGCAGCGGCCGGCGACAGGAGCACCGTGTCGCCGGGCTGCGCCTGACGCGCGGCGCTGACGACCGCCTGTTCCAGCGTTTCGGCCTGCTCGACCTCCACCTTGCCATCGAGCACGCGGGCGAAGACCGGGCCGGACGCGCCGATCGTATAGGCGCGCACGACATGGCCGAGGTGCGGCAGGCAGGCGTCGAGATCATCGCCCTTGCCCTTGCCGCCGACGATCCAGTGGACGCGGTTGAACGCAGCCAGCGCGGGCGCGGCGCTTTCGGGATTGGTCGCCTTGCTGTCGTTGACGAAGGAGACGCCGTTCACCTCGCCAAGCCGCTCCATGCGGTGCGGCAAGCCGCGGAAGCTTTCGAGGGCACGGTCGGTCGTCGCCTCGTCCACGCCCAGCGCCTGCGCGGCGGCGATCGCGGCGAGCGCGTTCTGCGCGTTGTGCGGGCCCTGAAGCGAAGGCCAGCGCGACTGATCCATGCACACGCCGGGCGCGATCTTGGTCAGATGCTCACCGCGGGGCGAGAGCGAACGGGCGATCTGCGCCGAGGGCGCGTCGCCGATGCCGATCACTGCCTCATGATCCGGCGACTGCATCCCGAAAAGCCGTGCCTTCGACGCGGCATAGGCGTCGAAATCGGCGTAGCGATCGAGATGGTCGGGGGTGATGTTGAGCAGCACCGCGACGTCGCAGTCGAGGCTGGTCGTCAGATCGATCTGGTAGCTTGATAGTTCGAGCACATAGACGCCGGCGCCGCGATCGTTCGGTGCGAGCGGGGTCTGACCAAGGATCGGGAGGCCGATGTTGCCGCCCATCGTCACCGGCAGGTTAGCGACATTGAGGATGTGCGCGACCAGCGCCGTCGTGGTCGACTTGCCGTTGGTGCCGGTGATGCCGACGACCTTGTGCGCGGGCAATTCGGCGCGCGCCTCGGCGAACAGTTCGATGTCGCCGATGATCGGGACTCCGGCCGCGCGCGCCTGTGCGGCAATCGGATGCGTGTTGAGCGGGACGCCGGGGGAGACGACGAGGCCCGCGGCACCGGTGAGGTCGAGCGCGGCGATGTCATGGACGATGACGCCGTCGATCGCCTCTGCCTTCGCGCGCGCAGCCGCGTCCTGGTCCCACGCAACGACAAAGGCCCCCGCCGCAGCGAGGGCGCGAACGGTGGCGAGGCCGGAGCGGGCGAGCCCCAGCACGGCGTAGCGTTTGCCAGCCCAGGCGGTCGAGACGATCACCGCAGCTTCAACGTCGAAAGGCCGGCAAGCGCCAGCACGAGGCTGATGATCCAGAAGCGGATCACGACCGTCGGCTCGCTCCAGCCGAGCTGTTCGAAATGGTGGTGGATCGGCGCCATGCGGAACACGCGCTTGCCGGTCCGCTTGTACCAGAACACCTGGATGATGACGCTCATCGCCTCGACGACGAAGAGGCCGCCGATGATGCCGAGCACGATCTCGTGATGCGCGACCACGGCGATGGTGCCGAGCGCGCCGCCCAGCGCGAGACTGCCCGTGTCGCCCATGAAGACCGCCGCCGGGGGTGCGTTATACCAGAGGAAGGCGAGGCCGGCGCCGATCATCGCGCCGCAAAAGATCGCGAGGTCGCCGGCACGCGCGACATGCGGGATGCCGAGATAGTCGGCGAACTTCACGTTGCCGACGAGGTAGACGATCAGCATGAAGGCGACCGAGGCGATGATGACCGGCATGGTGGCCAGCCCGTCGAGCCCATCGGTCAGGTTCACCGCATTGCCGAAGGCGACGATGGTGAAAGCGGCAAAGACGGGGAAGAACCAGCCGAGGTCCAGATACAGCCCGTTGGTGAACGGCAGGAACAGCTGGGTCCCGTTTTCGTAGCTGATGATCCAAGCCGCAATGCCGGCGATGACGAATTCGAGCAGCAGGCGGACGCGCCCGGGCACGCCCGCGGTGCTCGCCTTTCGCACCTTGTCGTAATCATCGAGGAAGCCGATCGCACCGAAGCCCAGCATCACGAACAGGCACGCCCAGACGAACGGGTTGCGCAGGTCCATCCAGATCAGGATCGACAGCGCAAGACTGGTGAGGATCATCAGCCCGCCCATGGTGGGCGTGCCGCGCTTTGCCAGGTGAGTCTGCGGGCCGTCGGCGCGGATCGGCTGCCCCTTGCCCTGGCGGACGCGAAGCCAGCCAATGAAGCGCGGGCCGATGATCAGGCCGATGAACAGCGCCGTCGCAATCGCGCCGCCGGTGCGGAACGACAGATAGCGGATGAGGTTGAGAACACCCGGGAATCCGAGCTGCTCGGCGATCCAGTACAACACTATGCCATGCCCCCGGCGAGTGCCGCGACAACCCGCGACAGCCCGACTCCGTTCGATCCCTTGACGAGTACCGCGTCGCCCGGCGCGAGCATTCCGGGAAGAACCTCCAGCGCCGCCGCGGCGGTGGGCACATGGACGAATTTTACCCGGCCCTCAAGCGCTTGTGCGAGCGGCGCCATCGCTTCGCCGACCAGCAGCGCCATTTCGACGCGCGCCGCCTCGATCGGGTCCGCGAGCGCCTGATGGTACCCCGGTGAGCCGGCGCCGAGTTCGCGCATTTCGCCCAATATTGCGACGTGGCGCCCGGCCTCACCGGCGAGCACCGACAGCGTCGCGGCCATGGAGGCGGGATTGGCGTTGTAGCTTTCGTCGATCACGATCGCCTCACCCCCGTCAACCGGCGCGAGCAGCCGCGCGCCCCGCCCCGGCAAGCCGCCGAGTTCGGCGAGCGCAAGTCCGGCGAGCCCGAGATCCCCACCCGCCGCATCGACCGCGGCGAGCACGGCCAGCGCGTTGGACACCCAATGCGCGCCGGGCTGGCCGATGGTGAAGCTGAGTTCGCGATCGCCGACCTTTGCGGTGACGAAGGTGCCGCCGGTGCGTAGCGTCATCGTCTCGATCGGGTGCACATCGGCCTGCCGATCGGTGCCGAAGGTGACGATCCGGCCGGCATAGGGCCGCGCGGCGGCGATCAGCCGCTCGCGGTGCGGGCTGTCATAGGGCACGATCGCGACACCGCCGGGCTCCAGCCCCTGGAAAATCTCCCCCTTGGCGTCGGCGATGGCGCTTTCGTCGGGGAAGAATTCGGTATGGGCGGGGGCAATGGTGGTCACCAGCGCGACATGCGGGCGGACCAACGTGGTGAGATGCGCCAGCTCACCGGGATGGTTCATCCCCATTTCGAGCACGGCGAAGCGGCTGGCGGCCGGCATCCGAGCAAGGCTGAGCGGCACGCCGGTATGGTTGTTGTAGCTCTTGACCGAACGGTGCGCCTGACCCGGATCGCCGCGGTCGAGCGCCGCGAACAGCGCCTCCTTCGTCGAGGTCTTGCCTACCGAGCCGGTGACGCCGATCACCCGCGCGGCAGTGCGGGCACGGGCGGCGCGCGCCAGATCCTCCAGCGCGGCGAACGTGTCTGGGACGCGGACATGCGGATGATCGGTGTCGGCGGAGACGATCGCGCCGGCGGCGCCTTGCGCGAACGCCTGATCGAGAAAGCGATGCCCGTCGGTGGCTTCGCCAGCAAGCGCGACGAAGAGATCGCCGGGACCGACTTCGCGCGAATCGAACGCGATGCCGCCTGCGGCGAAGCCTTTCCCAGCGACGCCGCCGGTCGCGGCGGCGATTTCTTCAGAGGTCCAAAGAGAGTCCATGCGGCCCTATACCACCGGGATTGCGCCGGTCGCGCGGAGATCGCGCGGGCCGCGTGCCTGACGGGGAAAAGCGCGCGTCAACGCAGCCCGCTGACGGTGTCACCGGTGACGAGTTCGTAGCGGACCCCGAGCTTTCGTCGTTCCCGCGGCGGCTGTGCACCCTCGGCAACAACAGGCTTGGACGGAACCACGAACTTACGCTTCACCGGCTACCTCCGTGGCTACAGTCACGTCGTCGAATGGCAGGACGAGATCACCGACGATCTGCCCCTGCTCATGTCCCTTTCCGGCGATCAGGACGATGTCCTCCGCCGTCGCCATGGCGATCGCCTGGCGGATGGCACTGCGGCGATCGCCCTGTTCGATCGCGCCCGGCGCACCCTTCAGAACATCGGCGCGGATCACCGCCGGATCCTCACTGCGTGGATTGTCGTCGGTCACGATCACCACGTCGGCGTGCGCAGCGGCGATTTCACCCATCGGCTCACGCTTGCCCTGGTCGCGATCGCCGCCGGCGCCGAACACGAGGATCAGCCGCCCGGTGACATGCGGGCGCAGCGCAGCGATGGCCGCCTCCAGCGCATCGGGGGTGTGGGCGTAATCGACATAGACAGGCGCACCGGCGGGCGAGATCACGGCGCGCTCCAACCGCCCGCGCACAGGCTGCAACCGGCCGAGGCCGGCAATGGTTGTGGCGATATCGCCGCCCGTCGCGATCACCAGGCCGGCAGCGACCAGTGCGTTGGCGGCCTGGTACGCGCCGATCAGCGGCAGGGTGACGCGATGTTCCTGCCCGCCTGCGGCGATGACCAGCCCCTGCCCCAGCAAGGTCGGATCGCGGCTGACGAGGCGCAGGTCGTCGCCATGCTCGCCCACGGTGATGAGGCGGTTGCGGCGCTGGCGTGCGAGATCGACGACACGCTCCGCGTGCGGATCATCGACCCAGACGACGGCGGTGCCGTCAGGCGCCAGCACCTCGGAGAACAGGCGCAGCTTGGCGGTGAAATAGGCCGCCATGTCGCCGTGATAGTCGAGATGGTCGCGCGACAGGTTGGTGAAGGCGGCGGCGGAGACTCGCAGGCCTTCGGTGCGATATTGCTCCAGGCCGTGGCTCGACGCCTCGAAGGCGAGATGCGTTACGCCCTCCCGTGCCAGGCCGGCGACGTTGGAGAGGAAGGTGACGACGTCAGGCGTGGTCAGGCCGGTCGACACCTGATCGCCGGCGGTGGTCACGCCGAGCGTGCCGATCGAGGCGGCATGATGTCCGGCCATGCGCCACAGCTGCCGCGTTAGTTCGACCGTCGAGGTCTTGCCGTTGGTGCCGGTGACGGCGACGTTGATTTCGGGAAAGGGCGCGAAGAAGCGCGCGGTCAGCGAGGCGAAGCGGGCGCGCGGGTTGTCGTCGGCGATATGAACCGCCCCCTCAACCACCGCCTCATGCCGGGCGACCACGGCGATCGCGCCGGAGGCAAGCGCGGCTGGGATGAAATCCTCGCCATTGACCCGCGCGCCCTGGAACGCACCGAAGATCGTGCCCGGCGCGACCTTTCGGTGATCGATCGCGAAACCGGTAACGATCGCGGTCTCGGTGCCGCCGGTGAGTTCGCCGAGCCTCATTCCGCCTGCGCCTTCTTGTCACCCGGGGCGTGCCAAAGGATCGCCTGCAGCTCCCGCGTGTCGATGTCGCGCTGCGCGTCAGGGATGACGCCCAGCATCGCGCCGGTGCGGCTGATCACGCGGCTGACCACCGGCGCCGCGGTATAAGCGGCGGTGGTCTGGAACAGGTTGGCCTCCACGCGCTTCGGGCTGTCCATCATGGTCAGCACGACATAGCGCGGCGCATCCATCGGGAAAGCCGCGGCAAAGGTGGAGACGTTGCGGTTGCGGGCGTAGCTGCCGCCTTCCGCCGCCTCAGCGGTGCCGGTCTTGCCGCCGACGCGGTAGCCCGGCGCCTCCGCCTTGCGGCCGGTTCCGTGAGTGACGATGAGGCGCAGCAGCTGGCGCATCCGCGCGCTGGTCGTCTCGCTGATCACGCGCCGCCCCTTGGGTGCCTTGCCCGGCTCCACCTTCAGCAAGGTCGTCGGGCGCCAGACGCCGCCGTTGACCAGGGTCGCATAAGCGTTCGCCAGATGGAGCGGGGTGACGGCGATGCCGTGGCCATAGGCGGTCGTCATCACCGTCGTGCGCGCCCAGTAATGCGGCCACAGCGGGCGGCCCTTTTCGATCAGTTCGATATCGGGCTTGGTATCGAAGCCGAGCTTGCGGAACATCGTCTGCATCCGCTCGGCACCGATTTCGTCGGCGATGCGCGCGGTGGCGATGTTGGACGAGTGAATCAGCGTCTCAGGGATGTTGAGCCAGCGGTTCTGCGCGTGATCGTCCTTGATGCGGAAACGGCCGACCTGAAGCGGCGCAGTCGCATCGAAGCGGCGCGAGATGTCGGTGACGACGCCGGTGTCGATCGCGGTTGCCATGGCGATCGGCTTGAAGGCGGAGCCGAGCTCATAGACGCTCTGCGTCACGGTGTTCCGCAGCTGCTCGATCCCGGCCATGCCGACGCGATTGGGGTTGAATAGCGGCAGCGACACCATGGCAATGACTTCACCGGTATCAATATCGAGCACGACGCCGGCTGCGGCGCGCGCTTGCATGCTCGCCATCGACTGACCAAGCTCGCTTTCCATCGCGGCCTGGACGCGGCTGTCGATCGAGAGCGCGACCGGCGTGCCGGAGAGCGCCGGGTTGAGCAGCCGCTCGTCCAGCGCGCGTTCCATGCCGAGGCGGCCGTGGACCGTCGGATCGTTCTTCGTGGTGCCGATATAGCCAAGCACGTGCGCGGCCATCGTCGATTGCGGGTACAAACGCTGCGTCTCGCGATCGAACACGATTCCGGGCTCACCGATCGCGTTCACCGCCTGCACCAGCGCGGGCGAGGCGCGGCGGTTGAGGTAGGTGAAGTTCACATCGCGCGTGATCAGCCGGTAGAAATGGTGCTGGTCGCCGACGTCGGGCATCAGATCCGCCAGCCGCTTCGCAATCTCGCTACGGTCGCCGAGCAGGCGGCGCGGATGGACGCCGATCGTCCAGGCGTCGATGGTGCGCGCGAGCTGCTGGCCGTTGCGATCGACGATGTCGCCGCGCGGCGTGGTGCTGATCGCGGCGGTACGGCGCGGCCCGCCATCAAAGGCGAGCATCGCCAGTCGCCCGATCACGAGCAGGATGCCAGCCGCAAACAGGAGCAACAGCACCATCAGGCGCATGTGCTGCGTGGCCAGCAGGGCCTGCCGCTGTTCGCTGACGCGCGTGGGGCGCGTCGTGCGGGCGACCATGGTGTTCAACGGAGGCGACCCCGCTCCGAGCGCGCGCCGCTCATCAGGTCACCCAAGGTTGCGTCGCTGAGCAGCGACCGGTCGAGCATCGCGACGGCATGCGCCTTGCGCATCGAGCCGGACGATTCCTCCGTCGCGCGCGTCACCGAAACCTTGGCAAGGCGCGGCGCGGAAACCGGCTCGGTCACCGGGGCCGATGCCTTGACGGTGGCCGCGCGCGGCGCCGGCGTCTTGGCGGCAACCTGCACGGTCGCAGGCTGCGAGGCCGCGGCCTGGACGGCAGCGGACTGGGCGGCGGCCGGGGCGCTGGGCACGACGGCGGGGACGAATTCGGCAGGGCTTGCGGGGACGATGAGCTGCGCGGTCTGGATCGCGCCGCTCGCGACGCCAGGCATGGCGGCACCCGGGCGGAAGCTGATCGCGGCCAGCTGCGCCTCGTCCTTCACGAACTGCGACGCGGTCGGCGCGACGAGCGCCAGCGTGTTGCCGTTCCACCGCTCAAGCTGGGCGAGGTTCGCGCGCACGTCGAACTCCGTCTCCAGCGAGCGGATCTCCCGCTCCGCCGCGCTGATCTTGGCGTCGATCTGCGCCAGGCGTTTCCGCTCTGCCGCCACCTGGAGGCTCACCAGGTAGAAGCTCAGCGAGACGATCACCACGCCGCTGAACCACCCCAGTCCCTTCAATCGATAGGACGCCGTCATTCACTTTCCTCCACGCGCAGCCCGCCCGCCGCATTCTGCCCCTGGTCACCCCACACCGGCGCAGCTGTCCGCCGCGCCGTCCGCAATGTCGCGGAGCGCGCGCGCGGATTGCGCGCCACCTCCGCCGCACTGGCGCGCACTGCGCGCCCCACGATTTCAAAAGTCGGCTGCCGCGCATCCGCGACGGCGGGCCGATGGCGCGATCCCGCCGGCGTCGCGCCGCTGCGCTCGCGCAGGAACCGCTTGATCATCCGATCCTCGAGCGAATGAAAGCTGACCACGGCGAGCCGCCCGCCCGGTGCGAGCACCCGTTCGGCAGCTTCCAGCCCGGCCGCCAGCTCATCCAGCTCGCGATTGATGTGGATCCGCACCGCCTGGAAGGCGCGCGTGGCGGGATCCTTCTTGTCATGCGGGCGATGGCCGAGCGCCTTGCGCACCACGCGGGCGAGATCGCCGGTGGTCGCGAGCGGGCGTGCCGCCACGATGGCGCGCGCGACGCGGCGGGACTTCGGCTCCTCGCCATAGCGCCACAGGACGTTCGCGATATCCTCCTCGTCGGCCGTGTTCAGGAAATCGGCCGCGCTTTCGCCCTCCTGGCTCATGCGCATGTCGAGCGGGCCGTCCTGCTGGAACGAAAAGCCGCGCTCCGCCTGGTCGAGGTGCATGGAGGACACGCCGATATCCATCGTCACGCCGTCCACCGGCACCGCGCCGAGCGCCGCAAGCTCACGATCGAGGCGCGAGAATTCCGCCGGCACCAGCGTCAGGCCAGGCTCCGCCGCCTCCAGCGCGCGGCCGGCGGCGATCGCGTCAGGATCGCGATCAAAGGCATAGACCTTCACGCCAGCGCCAAGCAGCGCGCGGGTGTATCCACCAGCACCGAAGGTGGCGTCGACCATGGTCTCGCCGCGCTCGGGGGCAAGCGCGGCGAGAACTTCGTCGAGCAGCACCGGGATATGCGGTGCATCGGCGTCGGGGCGGGAACTCACAGCGCGATCCCCTTGTCGCGGCACAGGATCGTCGCATGGCGCTTGGCCATCTCGTCGACGCCGTCATGGGCGATGAGCGTGCGCGGATCCCAGATCATGAAGCTTTCGTAATCGCCCAGGAAAAAGGCGATGTCGGTGATGTTGGCCAGTTCCCGCTCGACCGCCGGGAGGATGAAGCGGCCGCTGCCGTCGAAGGGCACCGGCTCGACCGAGGCGCCCCGCATGCGCGGCGCGTAGAATTCCTTCGAACCCGTGCGGATGCCAGATTCGGCCTGACGCTGGATCAGCTGATTCTTGGCATGTTCGACATAGCCCCGATCATGCGCGATCAGGCACGGGAAGTCCGGGTGTACACCGACCAGGACGGTGCCACCATCCTTGCCGTCGGGACGCGGCGCGTTCTGGGCCAGAGCGGCGCGCAGGGTGTTGGGAATCGCGACCCGGCCCTTGTCATCGACAAGACCGACCCCCTTCCCAAGATAATCCACCCGTTCCGACACGCCCACCTCGCACAAGGCGCGCAGGAGTTCTCGCCCCGAAAAACGGCCCAGCCGGCATCGGTTGTTACTTTTCAATCAAGCAACAGCGGTCCTGCCCCTCTGTCGCTTATGAAGTACCAGCGACCGTTGGGGATGGGAAGGGAAAATCGGGGAAGATTGGGGAAAGAACCTATTCTGGCGGGGAGACGAGGCTCCGGTAGGGCAAACGGCTCGCATGTTCGCGACCCGTTCCGGGCGCGACCATGCGCAGCCGACCAGAATCGGCACAATCAAAGAGGATTTCCCCGGATTTCCCGGGAAAGGACGGGATCACTGGGGCTGTTCCGCCGGGACTCGGCTGGTTTCGGTCGCGCTCGGTGCAACGCCGAGCTGCGCGAGGGGCTCATTGTCCTCCGCCGCCGCCGTCGCAGCCGCGGCATTGGACGGATCGGCGACGTTGGCGACTTCCTCCACGCGCGGCGGGGCGACGACCGGTTGTTCGCGCGAGGCAGCATTGAAGAGCGCACTCGCCAGCCCGATCAACAGGACCACGGCGGCGAGGCCAACCATGCCGACACGGACACGTTGCATCGCCTGGCTGGGGGGAACAGCGCGCTTCATTTCACCGCGCGACTCTAACGACGTGTCGCGCGCTTGTCGAATTGGGGACGTCAAGAGCGCGACACCGCCAGTCCCTTGGCCTCACGCCAGGCCGGATCGTAGAGCGTCGAGAGGTAGCGGAAGCCGGTGTCGCACAGGATCGTCGCCACGCGATTGCCCGGGCCCAGCTCCCGCGCGAGGCGCACCGCGCCGGCGACGTTGATGCCCGACGACAGGCCAAGACACAGGCCCTCCTCGTTCAGCAGGCGATCGACCCACTCGAGCCCCTCGGCGTCGGAGATGCGGAATTGCGTGTCGATCGGCGCACCTTCGAGATTGCCGGTGATGCGCCCCTGCCCGATGCCCTCGGCAACCGAAGAACCCTCGCTCTTCAGCTCGCCGTGGGCATAATATTTGTAGAGCGCCGCGCCGTGCGGATCGCTGAGCGCGATGGTGATGCGCTCATCCTTTTCCTTGAGGCCAAGGCCGACGCCAGCGATCGTGCCGCCAGTCCCCGCGGCGCAGGTGAAGCCCTGGATGTTACCATCCATCTGCGCCCAGATTTCTTCGGCAGTGCCAACGATATGCGCGCGCCGGTTGGCGATATTGTCGAACTGATTGGCCCAGATCGCGCCGGGCGTTTCCTCCGCGATGCGCCGCGAGGTGTGCACGAAGTGGCAAGGGTTGGAATAAGGTGCGGCCGGGACCGTCACCAGCTCCGCGCCCAGCGCCCGCAGCGTGTCCATCTTCTCCTTGGACTGGGTATCCGGCATGACGATGATGGTGCGATAGCCCTTGGCGTTGGCGACCAGCGCGAGGCCGATGCCAGTGTTCCCCGCCGTCCCCTCGACAATCGTACCGCCGGGCTTCAGCGCGCCGCGCGCCTCCGCATCCTCGACGATGAACAGCGCCGCGCGATCCTTTACGCTGGCGCCGGGGTTGGCGAATTCGCATTTGCCGAAGATGTCGCAGCCGGTTGCCTCGCTGGGGCCCTTGAGGCGAACGAGGGGCGTATGACCGATGAGTGAAAGCGTGTCCGAAGCGGTTTGCATGGCACCTAGATGGCGCGACGGCGCAGCAGCGGCAACCGCTGGTCGTGCTTTGTCACGGCGAAGCGCTACTACTGACGCGCACCGCACCACCATGAGGCAGCGATGAGCAACGCCCCGCCCTCCCCCGAACAGGCCACGATCGCCCCGCGCAAGGCGTCCTTTCCGGCGGTGGTGCGGCCGGATGCGCGGCTGCTGATCCTGGGCAGCTTGCCGGGCGAGCGCAGCCTTGCCGAGCAGCGTTATTATGCCCATCCGCAAAACCAGTTCTGGCGACTGATGAGCCCGGTGATCGGCCAGGATCTCGCCGCGCTGCCCTACGAGGCGCGGCTGGCGGCGCTGCGCGCGGCGCGGGTTGCGTTGTGGGACGTGGTGGCGAGTGCGCGGCGGCCGGGCAGTACCGACGCCGCGATCCGCGACGCAGCGGCCAACGACCTGTCGGCGCTGGTGTCCCGGCTTCCCGACCTGCGTGCCGTCGGCTTCAACGGTGGTACCGCGCTGAAGCTGGGCCGCCCGTTGCTGGCAGCGCACGACGTCGCCATCGTGGCGCTGCCCTCCTCCAGCCCGCTGCATACCGTCGGGCTGGCGGCAAAGCAGCCCGCCTGGTCGGGGCTGGCGGCGTATCTCGACTAAGTCGAGGGGTTCGCCGGGATCGTGAGCCCACGCTGCACTGCCGGACGTGCCAGCGCTCGTTCCAGCCAGCCGGACACGTTGCGGAAGCTGTCGAAGCCGGTGATTTCCTGCGCGTCGTAGAAGGTCACGAGTGCGCGGACCCAGCCGATCATAGCGATGTCGGCGACACTATAGTCATCGCCAAGGAACCATTGGCGGCCGTCCAGCGCGGCATCCATCACGCCGAGCAGCCGCCGCGTCTCGTCGACGTAGCGCTGGAGCGGGCGCTTGTCCTCCCAGTCCTTGCCGGCGAATTTCTTGAAGAAGCCCAATTGCCCGAACATCGGCCCGACGCCGCCCATCTGGAACATCAGCCATTGCACGGCATGCCACCGGCCCGCCGGATCGGCAGGCAGGAACTTTCCTGTCTTTTCCGCAAGATAGAGCAGGATCGCGCCGCTTTCGAACAGCGCCAGCGGTGTGCCGGCGGGGCCAGTGGGATCGAGGATCGCAGGGATCTTCCCATTGGGGTTCAGCGACAGGAATTCAGGCGTCTTCTGATCATTCCGGGCGAAGTCGACGAGGTGCGCCTCATAAGGCAGCCCGGTTTCCTCGAGCATGATCGACACCTTCACCCCGTTGGGCGTCGGCAGGCCATAATATTGCAGCCGATCGGGGTGAGATGCCGGCCAGCGCCGTGTGATCGGGAAGGCGGACAGATCAGTCATCGGCATTGCTCCTGCGCGTGATCAACGCAGGTAAGTGGGCCCAGGATCAACGCCAAGGGCTCCGTTCATCCCCTTCACCCTTCAGCCTGCCGACAGGTGCTTGCACGGAACCTGCCCGGTGCGACGTCGTTGCATCCTCGATCCATTCACAAGGAGGGACCATGTACCGTACCGCATTCCTGCTGCTCGCAGCCGCAACGCCGCTGGCCGCCAATGCGCAGACTGCCCCGGCTCCGCAGGCGGGCGCTGCCGCCCCCGCAGCCGGCGCCGCGAAGGCCGCCGCGCCGACGGTCGGCGCCACCGTGGTCGACACGCAGGGCAACACTGTCGGCACCATTGCATCGACCGATGGCACCAATGCCGTGGTCGACACCGGCACCGTGAAGGCTGCCGTTCCGCTGTCGTCGTTCGGCACCGGCCCCAAGGGCCCGACGCTGGCCATGACCAAGGCGGAGCTTGAGGCGGCCGCGGGCCAGGGCGCAGCGCAGGCCGCCGCGCAGTTCCAGTCGCAGCTGACCACCGGCGCGACCGTCTATGGTGCGGGTGGCACCTCGGTCGGCACGATCAAGGCTGTCGAGGGTGAATTCGTGACGCTGACCACGCCGAAAGGCGATGCGCGCCTTCCCAAGGGGTCGTTCGGCCCGGGTCCGCAGGGCGTGACGATCGGCATGACCGCCGCGCAGCTCGACGCTGCGATGGCCGGCAAGTAAGCGGCCTGACCGCGGGGTCGTTTGGCCCCGCGGTCATGTTACCCGGCCTGTTGCCGGAGAAGATCGGCCATATTCCGCCGTAGTGCGGCCAGCACCGATTCAGGCAGCCGCTTTTGCCTCTTCCAGCGCATTGCGCACCGCCGCCAGCGCCTCATCGGCCTTGTCGCCATCCGGGCCGCCGCCCTGCGCCATGTCGGGCCGGCCACCGCCGCCCTGCCCGCCGACCGCGGCGACCGCGCGCTTCACCAGATCGACCGCATTGTAGGTCGCGACGAGATCGTCGGTGACGCCGACCGCGACCGTGGCGCGGCCGTCGTTGACCGCGACCAATGCGGCGACGCCCGACTCGATGCGCTTCTTGGCATCGTCCACCGCGCCGCGCAGGCCCTTGGCCTCGAAGCCGTTCAGCACCTGACCGACGAAGGCGACGCCGCCGACGGTTTCGGGACCGGCCGGCGCAGCGCCGCTGCCGCCGCCCATCGCCAGCGCCTTCTTCGCCTCGGCCAGTTCACGCTCCAGCCGGCGCTTTTCCTCGAGCAGCGAGGTGACGCGGCCGGGGACTTCGTCTGGCGTGGTGCGCAGCGCGGAAGCTGCCTCGCGCAGCTTCTCGTCGCGCGAGGAGAGGTAAGCGCGCGCGGCTTCGCCGGTCAGTGCCTCGACACGGCGGACGCCTGAGGACACGGCGCCCTCGCCGATCACCTTGAACAGGCCGATGTCGCCGAGCGCACTGACATGGGTGCCGCCGCACAGCTCGACCGAATAGGTCTTGCCGCCGTCATCGCTGCCCATCGAAACGACGCGGACCTCGTCGCCGTACTTTTCGCCGAACAGCGCCATTGCGCCCATCGCGATCGCATCGTCGGGCGTCATCAGCCGGGTGGTGACGGGGGTGTTCTGGCGGATCTTGGCGTTCACCGCGGCCTCCGCATCGGCCAGTTCCTCCGCGCTCATCGCGCTGGAATGGCTGACGTCGAAGCGCAGGCGATCGGGCGCGACGAGCGAACCCTTCTGCGCGACATGCGTGCCGAGCCGCTGGCGCAGCGCCTCGTGCAGCAAGTGGGTGGCGGAGTGGTTGGCGCGGATCGCGGCGCGGCGCGCGACGTCGATCGCGAGCTTCACCGTGTCGCCGACCTTGATCTCGCCGGCGCCGAGCGTCGCGTGATGGACCCACAATTTGCCGAGCTGCTTCGAGGTGTCGGTCACCTCGGCGGCAAGGCCGGCGTCGCTGCTGATCGTGCCGGCATCGCCGACCTGACCGCCGCTCTCGGCATAGAAAGGCGTCTGGTTGACGATCACGTCGACCTGGTCGCCCGCCGCAGCCTTCTCGACGCGCGCGCCATCCTTGACCAGCGCGAGCACGACGCCCTCGCCGACATCGCTGGAATAGCCGGTGAATTCGGTCGCGCCGACTTCCTCGGCGAGGTCGAACCACAATTCGTCCGATGCCTTGGCGCCCGAGCCCTTCCAGGCGGCGCGCGCGGCCCGCTTCTGCTCCGCCATCGCGGCGTCGAAGCCGGCGCGGTCGACGCCGAACGACTGGGCGCGCAGCGCGTCCTCGGTCAGATCGTAGGGGAAGCCGAACGTGTCGTAGAGCTTGAACGCGGTTTCGCCCGGCAGCACGTCGCCCGGCTTCATCCCCGCCGTCGTCTCGTCGAGCAGCTTCAGCCCCTTGTCGAGCGTCTGGCGGAAACGGGTTTCCTCCTGCGAGAGCGTCGCCTCGATCAGCGGCTGCGCGCGGACGAGTTCGGGGTAAGCCGCGCCCATTTCGGCGACCAGCGCCGGCACCAGTCGGTGCATCAACGGCTCCTTCGCGCCGAGCAGGTGCGCATGGCGCATGGCGCGGCGCATGATGCGGCGAAGGACATAGCCGCGGCCTTCGTTGGCCGGCAGCACGCCGTCGGCGACGAGGAAGCCGGCGCAGCGCAGGTGATCGGCGATGACGCGGTGGCTGGCCTGATTGGCGCCGGTCGTCGCGGTGTGGGTCAGCGCACCCGAGGCGGCGATCAGCGCCTTGAACGTGTCGGTATCATAATTGTCGTGCACGCCCTGCATGACGGCCGCGATCCGTTCCAGCCCCATGCCGGTGTCGATCGACGGTCGCGGCAGATCGCCGATGATCGTGTCCGCTTCCTGCAGGAACTGCATGAAGACGAGGTTCCACACCTCGACAAAGCGGTCGCCATCCTCGTCCGGTGAGCCGGGAGGGCCACCGGGGATATGATCGCCATGATCGTAGAAGATCTCGCTGCACGGCCCACACGGACCATCCGAGCCCATCGCCCAGAAATTGTCCTTGGTCGGGATGCGGATGATGCGGTGATCGGGCAGGCCGGCGATCTTCTTCCACAGATCGAACGCCTGATCGTCGGTGTGATAGACGGTCGCGGTCAGCTTGTCCGCGGGCAGGCCCCATTCCTTGGTCAGCAAGGTCCAGGCGTGGGTGATCGCCTGTTCCTTGAAATAATCGCCGAACGAGAAATTGCCGAGCATCTCGAAGAAGGTGTGGTGCCGGGCGGTGTAGCCGACATTGTCGAGGTCATTGTGCTTGCCGCCGGCGCGCACGCACTTCTGCGCGCTGACCGCGGTCGAATAGGGCCGAGTCTCCAGCCCGGTGAACACGTTCTTGAACGGCACCATGCCCGCATTGACGAACATCAGCGTCGGATCGTTCTGCGGCACCAAAGGCGCCGAGGGCACGATGCTGTGCCCGGCCGAGCCGAAGTAATCGAGGAAGCTGCGGCGGATGTCGTTCGTCGAGGTCATGGCGTGCGACTTAATCGGCGGCGGGCGCGCTGACCAGTATCTCTATTCCACAAGTCTCAGCAGCCGGGCTGGCGGGACGCGCCCGCTTCATGCGAGAGGGGCCGGGTGAGCGGGATCGTCTATCTGGCCGCGGCGCTGGCCGAAATCGCCGGCTGCTTTGCCTTCTGGGCCTGGCTGCGGCTGGACCGATCGGCCTGGTGGCTGGCGCCCAGGATCGGTTCGCTGTGCCTGTTCGCCTATCTGCTGACGCTGGTCGACAGCGACCAGGCTGGGCGCGCCTATGCCGCTTATGGCGGAGTGTACATTGCCGCCGCGCTGCTGTGGCTGTGGGCGATGGAGGGCGTTCCGCCCGACCGCTGGGACCTGACGGGCGCTGCCGTCTGCCTGATCGGCGCCGCGATCATCCTGTGGGGGCCGCGGGGCGGGTGACGGCGCAAGCGATCGTTTCTGCGTCCCGCCGCATAAACAGATAAAGTGCCAGCCATAGCATTTGTGCATCACTGCTGCAGGAAACTGCCTTGTTCGCACCCGCACAGAGGCTTGACGTTGCGACGGCAATCCCCTTCATCACGCCGGATCGACATTTCCTCCGTTCGCTCTGCGCTTGAACCGGATGGCGGAGGCACATTCCGGGAGCATCCATGGCCAAGCGCCTGACGTTATATATCATGATCGGCCTGGCGGCCGGTATCGTGCTGGGCCTGTCGCTCAACGCGTATTTCGACGACGGCACGCCAGCTTCGGCGGCCAAATTGTCGGAAATTGCCGGCTATTTCTCCATCGTCACGACCATCTTCCTGCGGCTGATCAAGATGATCATCGCGCCGCTGGTCTTCGCCACGCTGGTCGCGGGCATCGCGCACATGGGCGATACCGCCGCGCTGGGCCGGATCGGCGGCCGCGCGGTGGCCTGGTTTATCGTCGCCAGCCTCGTCAGCCTGACGCTGGGCCTGATCCTGGTAAACCTGTTCCAGCCGGGCGTGGGGCTGAACTTCCCGTTGCCGGCGACGAACGAATCGAGCGGCGTCGAACAGGCCGCGTTCAACCTCACCAACTTCTTCACCCACATCTTCCCCGCCTCCGGCATCGAGGCGATGGCGAAGAACGAGATCCTGCAGATCGTCGTCTTCTCGATCTTCATCGGCGTCGCGATCACCGCGGTCGGCGAGAAGGCCGCGCCGCTGGTCCGCGGGATCGAGGCGCTGGTGCAGGTGATGCTGACCGTCACCAATTACGTCATGCGTTTCGCGCCGCTCGCGGTGTTCGCCGCGGTGACCGGGACGCTGGCCGAGCGGGGACCGTCGATCATCGGCAACCTCGCCTATTTCATGGGCACCTTCTACCTCGGCATCATCGTGCTGTGGCTGCTGCTGATCGGCGTCTGCTACGCCATCGTCGGACGCCGCACGACGTTGCTGGTGCGTTATATCCGCGAGCCGTTGCTGCTCGCCTTCTCCACCGCATCGTCGGAGGCCGCTTACCCCCGCACGCTGGAGGCGCTCGACAAGTTCGGCGTGCCGCCGCGCATTGCCAGCTTCGTCCTGCCGCTGGGGTATAGCTTCAACCTCGACGGCTCGATGATCTACATGACCTTCGCGACGATCTTCATCGCGCAGGCCTATGGCATCGACCTGACGCTGTGGCAGGAAATCACCATGCTGCTGGTGCTGATGATCACCAGCAAGGGGATCGCCGGCGTGCCGCGCGCGAGCCTGGTGGTGATCGCGGCGACGCTGGGGTTCTTCGACATTCCCGAGGCGGGCCTGCTGCTGATCATCGGCATCGACCATTTCCTCGACATGGGCCGCTCGGCCACCAACGTCGTGGGCAATGCGGTGGCGGCCACGGTCATCGCCAAGTGGGAGGGCGAGCTCGACCCGCTGGAGCCGGACGTGATCCCCGATCCGCATGCGCCGGCCGGGGGCGGGCCGGCCTATCCGACGCAGAGCTTTGCCGAGACACCGAAGCTGGACAGCGACAAGCGCGGCTGAGCGGGAAAGCCGGGAAAAAGGAAAGGGCGTCGCGGGTGCGGCGCCCTTTATTGTGGGGCGCCTAGCGGGTGGCTCGCTGGAACCGCAGCGTGCCGTCTTCGCGGTGGAGCGTCAGCGTGTCGCCCTCGACGGTGAGATGCGCGCCAGTGAGGTCGGCGACGCCGACATCATTGGGCACCAGCTGGAAGATCGCGGTGCGGCCGGCCTGCGGGTCGAGCGGCAGGCGCGTCGATGGCAGGCGGTACCGTGGCGCGGAGAAAGTGACGAGGCGAGGCGTGCGACGCTCCGTCGCGGGCAGGATCCAGCGGTCACCCGGCGTATAGGCAGTGAGCGGCGGGCCGGAGTCGAATTCGATCACGAAATCCACCGCGGGCACGTCGGCGCCATTGGGGGCAAGGACGCGCAGGCCGAAGGGGGCGCCGGGGGTGGATTGCGGCGGCGCCGGCTCGATCGCCGGGGGGCGCGGGCGCGGATCACTGGTCAGTTCGATCACGTCGCCGGCGAGGCGCCATTTGCCCTGCGCGGTCTCATCGAGCGCGCCGACGGTCAGCGCGTAGCGGAAGGTGCCGTCGGGGCTGAGGCGGAGCGCGGCGACCAGCTCCATCTGCGCGGCGGTATAGTCACCGGCGAGCGCGGCGGCGCGAGCGGCCGCGGACGTTGGCATCGCCTGCCCCGCGGGCGCGGCGACCGGCGCGGCGGCGGCGAGCAGCAGCGCGGCGGGAAAGCGCCCGATCACGCGCGCTCAGGCGTAGGCATAGGGGCCGCCCTTGGCGAGCGCGGTCTGGTAGGCGGGGCGGGCGTGGACCTTGTCGAGCCAGGCGATCGTCGCCGGACGGCTCTGGTCGAGGCCGCCGCGGCTGCGCGCCGCCTCCAGCGGGAAGCTCATCATGATGTCGGCGGCGGTCATCGTGTCGCCGGCGAACCACGGCCGGCTGGCGAGGTGCGCCTCGACATGATCGAGATGGGTGTCGATCATCGGCTGGATCCGCTTCTGCGCCACCTTGCCGAACAGGGGCACGCGCGTCAGCACCAGCTTCACCAGCAGCGGCGGCATCAGCGAGCCTTCGGCATAATGGAGCCAGAAGCGGTAATCGAGCGCGCCGCCGCGGGTGGCGGGCGCGCCGAGGCGGCCATCGGCCTTGTCGACGAGATATTCGACGATCGCGCCCGTTTCCGCGATCACGCGATGATCGTCGCGGGTATCGACGATCACCGGCGACTTGCCGAGCGGGTGGACCCGCTTGAGCTCAGGCGGGGCGAGCATCGTCTTGCGATCGCGCTCATAACGCTGGATCTCATAGGGCAGGCCGAGTTCCTCGAGCATCCACAGCACGCGCTGCGAGCGGGAGTTTTCGAGGTGGTGGACGATGATCATGAAGCGGTCTTCCCCTGAGCGCGCGCGGTGACGATCCAGGCGGCGGCGGGGAAATCCAGCGTGGTGCCGGTGACCCGCGTGGCCAGGATCGACCGCAAACGTGCGAGGAGCGCGGGTCGATCCGTCTCCGCCGACTCGGCGATCACGCGGGCTACGGGACCGATGCGGGTGAAGAAGTCGGCGGCGTCACTGGCGGGGTCGTCCCCTGCCCCGGTGTGGTAGCGATAGTCGACCGGCTGGAGCGCGACATCGACGAAGCCGGCGCCGTCGAGCAGCGCGGTGACTCGCGCGGGATCGGCGAAGGCGAAGGGACCGGGGGCATAGGCGCCGGGCGGGTCGAGGTGGCCGCCCATCTGGGCGATCGTCTCGCTGGCCCAGGGGTTTTCGGCGGCAGCGCGGAAGCAGGAGAAGACCAAGGGCGCGCCGGGGCGCAGCGCGGCGGCGATGCCGCGGAAGGCGACGGCGGGATCATCGAAGAACATGACGCCATGGCGCGAGACAGCGAGGTCGAATGGCCCCTCCCCGGCCAGCGCATCGGGGACGGCGCCGCAGACGAAGCGGGTGTTGGCAGCGGCGGCGCCGGCGGCGCGATCCTGCGCGACAGCGACGAGCGGCGCGGACAGGTCGACGCCGAGGATCGAGAGCGACGGGCGGGCGGCGGCGAGCGCGAGGCTGGTGGCGCCGGCGCCGCAGCCGAGATCGGCCGCCTTCCCCTGTTCAGGCGCGAGCGCGAGGATCGCCGCGTCGAGCGCGCGCGCCAGATCGGCGAAGCTGCGGTCGGTGCGCTGCCATTCCGCAGCCCAGACGTCGCCGACGCGGGTTTGCCAGAGCGGGGCGGTGGTCATCGCAGCATCCTTTTACCGTGGAGGCCCTGCATGCCCGTCGCGCCGGGTCCCGGATAGAGGGGCCCGCCGCCGCCCCGGCCAGTCGGGGGCATCTGGAGGGCGGCGGCAACGAAAAAGGGCCGGCACCTTTCGGCGGCCGGCCCCTTTTCAGAAGAGCAGGACGGAGCGAACGCCGCCTCAGGCGTCGTCTTCCTCCGACGGACCGGCCATCAGCTCCTCGCCCAGACCGTCCTGGCGGGCGCGAATCTGGCGTTCGAGACGCTCGGCCACTTCGGGATTGTCGCGCAGATACCCCTTGGAGTTCTCGCGACCCTGACCGATCCGGATCGAATCGTAGCTGAACCAGGAACCCGACTTTTCTACGAGGCCGGCCTTCACGCCGAGGTCGATGATCTCGCCCAGCTTCGAGATGCCCTCACCGAACATGATGTCGAACTCGACCTGCTTGAACGGCGGCGCGACCTTGTTCTTCACCACCTTCACGCGGGTCTGGTTGCCGGTCGCCTCGTCGCGATCCTTGACCGAGCCGATGCGGCGCACGTCGAGGCGCACCGAGGCGTAGAACTTCAGCGCATTGCCGCCGGTCGTCGTTTCCGGCGAGCCGTACATCACGCCGATCTTCATTCGGATCTGGTTGATGAAGATGACGAGGCAATTGGAGCGGTTGATCGTGCCGGTCAGCTTGCGCAGCGCCTGGCTCATCAGGCGGGCCTGGAGGCCGACGTGGCTGTCGCCCATCTCGCCCTCGATCTCGGCGCGCGGCACCAGTGCGGCGACCGAGTCGACCACCAGCACGTCGATCGCGTTCGAGCGGACGAGCGTATCGACGATCTCAAGCGCCTGCTCCCCCGTGTCGGGCTGCGAGACGATCAGTTCGTCGATGTTGACGCCGAGCTTCTTGGCGTAGGCCGGATCGAGCGCGTGCTCCGCGTCGACGAAGGCGGCCATGCCGCCCGCCTTTTGCGTTTCAGCGATGGCGTGGAGCGCGAGCGTCGTCTTGCCCGAGGATTCCGGGCCGAAGATCTCGACGATGCGGCCCTTGGGCAAGCCACCGACGCCGAGCGCGATGTCGAGACCCAGGCTGCCGGTCGACACCGTTTCGACCTTCATCGCCTCCTTCTGGCCCAGCTTCATCGCCGAGCCCTTCCCGAAGGCGCGGTCAATCTGCGCAAGGGCGGCGTCGAGCGCCTTCTGACGATCCGAGTTCGCGCTAGCCATGTTGTTTGGGATCACCTTGAGATTGGCGGCCATGAGGAGGTCTCTCGCTAGATCAAGCGCGCGAACCGTTCAACGCACGATCGCAGTCGTATCGACTTTGTTCCTAAAGAACAATAGTGGAACGCGAGATTTCCAACATGCCGCCGCCGGCGCCCCGATCGAGGCGCCGGCAGCATGGCGAAGGCTTATTGCAGGCTGGTGCCGGCGCTGCCCGGGGCCGGCGCAACCGCGGCATTAACCGCGACGGTATTGGTCGACGGCCTGGCCGCGATCCGCACCGCAGGCTCACCCTTCATGCCGGGGAAGCGCGGCCACATGCCCTGTGCGAGCGCGGCGCGGCTGACCGATTTGTCACGGCCGGTCTGCCCCTCATACATCCAGTAATTGCGCAGCACGGTGACGACATAGCCGCGCGTTTCCCAATAAGGGATGCTTTCGATGTAGAGCAGCGGATCGCCGTTATCACGCACCAGCGAGTTCCATTCGCCGACCGGGCGTGGGCCCGCGTTATAGGCGGCGATCACCTTGGGCAGCAGGCCCTGCGTCAGCCCCATGTCACGCAGCCGCTCCAGATGACGCTGGCCGATGTCGATGTTGGTCGAGGGGCGGGTCAGCGCGGCCTTGTCCACCTGAACCCCGCGTTCGCGCATGTAATCGGTCGCCGCGGCGGGCATGATCTGCATCAGGCCATAGGCACCGGCGGGCGACACCACCTTGTTGCGGAAACCCGATTCCTGGAGGGTGTGAGCATAGACCAGCGCCTTGTCGACGCGCCAGCCGGTGTCGGGCGTCCAGTTCGGCGTCGGATAGCGCGTGTCGGCGGTGGCGACGAAGCCTTCCGGGCAATTGTGTGCGAGCCACACGACGCTGGCGGGGAGATTCATCTGCTCGGTCACGCGGACCAGGCTGGCGAATTCTGCCTTGGGGCCGATCTTCGCCTGCTGGCGGATCACCTGATCGGCGGCGCTGTCCTCGCCAATCTCGATCAGCGCGGCGGCGACGCGGATGTTGGGGCGGCGTTCCAGATTGGCCCAGTCGCTCGTCACCTTCTGCGGCTTGAAGGCCGCGGTCTGCATGCCGAGCGCCTGACGCGCGATCTGGCCGTAGAAGGTCTCGCTATATTGTGCGGCGTTCTTCAGCCGGCCCTCGACCCGGTCGGGGCGGCCGCACATCATGTCGGCGCGGCTGGCCCAATAGAGGCCGGCGGCGCGCATGTCGGTATCACCGGCGCGGGCGGAGACCGCCTCGAACCCCTCACCGGCAGCGGCGCAATCATTCTGGCGCCAGGCGGCGAGCGCCGACGTCCAGCGCGCATGGGTGGCCCAGTCGCCCTGCCCGCGCGCAGCCTTTTCGCCGAGGCGGCGGGCGTCGCCGTCGAGCCCCTGGAGGAAATAGATCCAGGCGACTCGCGACTGCCATTCGGTCTGCGCCTCCGGCGTCAGGCCACTGGTCGAATCGAGCAGCGATTCCGCCGCGCGGCCCATGTCCGCCTTCACATAAGGCTGCATCTTGTTGGCCAGATCGGCGGCGATCGCATCGCTGCGCGTGGCACGGGCGCGCACGCGGGTGGGCGCGCCGTCCTGCCAGATGAGCCGCTGCGCTACCGGAAGCGGGGGCAGGTCCGCGGCGCCGCGCGCACGGGCGAGGCGGGCGAGCGATTCGGCCTGGGGCAGTTCGGGCGCCTCGGTCAGCAGGCGGACCAGCGGCTCAAGCTCCACGCGGGGCGAGCCCTTGGCGGTGTAAAGTTCGGCGCGGGCGTAGCTGTGCAGCGGGCCGGGGGCCATGCCGTCGAGCGCAAGCTGCGCGTCCTGCCAGCGGCTTTCACGAACGGCGGCGAACACCGCGCGATACTGGCTGCGCTGCTCCGGCGAGAGCTGCGGCGGAATGACGGGTTTGCCGGGCGCCTCATGGCGCACCGGTTCAGCCGCGACCATCGTTGGCGCAAGCGCCACGGCCGAGACGGCCGCAAGCAGCATCCGCATCACTCAAGTCCCCTTTTCAGCAATTGCAGATCCCTCCACGCGTCGGCCTTGAGCGCGGGCCGCTCCAACAGCATGCGCGGATGGAAGCTCGCGACGACCTCCGTCGTTTGTGAGACTCTATGGTTAAGTGCATGTAAACGCCCACGGGCTTCCATGACGTTCGCCGCCAGGATGGCACGGCTCGCCGCATCGCCCATCACCAGAAGCCGCTTCGGGGCGGCCAGCGCGACGTGATGGCGGGCGATTTCGCCCAGCCGCTGTTCAAGATCGCGCGGCATTCGTCCCGCCGCCGGACGGGCGGCGCAGACGCTGGCGAGGTGCACATCGTCGCGCGAGCGGCCGATCGCGGCGAGCATCCGGTCGAACAGCCGCCCGGCCATGCCGCCAAGCAGCGAATCGGTCGAGTCCCGCTCCGGACAGTCGATCAGGATCATGAGGTCTGCGGTTGTCGGGCCGCTGGCGGTGACCAGCGGCACGCCCCATCCCGCCTCCGGCGCGGCGGTGCCGATGCGCCAGGCGAGCAGTTCCTCCAGCGTCGCCGGCAGCGTCGCCGTGACGGGGGGATCCAGCGGCGCGCCGCGCGGCTGCGCCGGTGGCGATGACGCTAGGGCAACCGGCTCTTCGCCGCCCAGCCAGTCGAACGGATCGTCGCCGACGAGCATGTCGACGCCCGCGTCCTGCCACCATTCGAGGACGCTTGCCGCGGCCAACCGCCAATTCGTGTTCTGATCTGCCCCCATAAGCCGCTTCATAGCGTTACGGTTGACGTAGCGGTCAATTCGCTCGACAGCCGATGGGGACAAGACGTTGCCGGCGCGCGCCCGATCGCTCGCTTACGATCGGGGCCGGCCAATGGAGAGAATGATGAGCGAACGCGAGTCGATGCCTTATGACGTGGTGATCGTGGGTGCGGGGCCGGCCGGCCTCAGCGCGGCGATCCGCCTGAAACAGCTCGCCGCCGAGAAGGAAGCCGACCTGTCCGTCTGCGTGCTCGAAAAGGGCAGCGAAGTGGGCGCGCATATCCTGTCGGGGGCGGTGATCGATCCGCGCAGCCTGGACGAGCTGCTGCCCAACTGGCGCGAGGACGGGTGCCCGCTGGCCGAAGTGCCGGTGACGCAGAACATCCACTGGGTGCTGAGCAAGCAGGGCAAGTTCAACCTGCCCCACCTGATGACACCGCCGTTCATGCACAACAAGGGCACCTATACCGGGAGCCTGGGCAATCTGTGCCGCTGGCTGGCGAGCAAGGCCGAGGAACTGGGTGTCGAGATCTTCCCGGGCTTCGCCGCGGCCGAGATCCTGTTCAACGAGGACGGCAGCGTGAAGGGCGTCGCGACCGGCGACATGGGCGTGGCGCGCGACGGCACGCGCAAGCCCGATTACCAGCCAGGGCTGGAGCTGCACGCCAAATACACCTTCTTCTCCGAGGGGTGCCGTGGGCATCTGTCGAAGGAGTTGATGCGCATTTTCGACCTGCGTGCCAATTGCGATCCGCAGTCCTATGGCCTTGGCATCAAGGAATTGTGGGACATCGACCCCGCGATGCACGAGCCGGGCAAGGTGATCCACACGCAAGGGTGGCCGCTCAGTGAAAGCGACACCAACGGCGGCGGCTGGATCTATCACCAGGCGAATGGGCAGGTTTCGATCGGCCTCGTCACGTGGCTGAACTATTCCAACCCCTATGTCTTCCCGTTCGCCGAAATGCAGCGCTGGAAGACGCATCCCGAGATCGCGAAGCTGCTGAAGGGCGGCAAGCGGGTGAGCTATGGCGCGCGCGCGATCAGCGACGGCGGGCTACAGTCGATCCCGAAGCTCGTCTTCCCGGGGGGCGCGCTGATCGGCGACAGCGCCGGTTTCCTCAACGTGCCGCGGATCAAGGGCACGCATACCTCGATGAAGAGCGGCATGATGGCCGCCGAGGCCGCGGTCGACGCGATCCTGTCGCAGCGCCAGGGCGACGAGCTGACCGCTTACCCCGAGGCGTTCGAGGCGTCGTGGGTGAAGAAGGAGCTGTCGATCGTCCGCAACGTCGCGCCGCTGGTGAAGAAGTTCGGCGATTTCATGGGTTCGGGCATCGCCGGCATTGCGATGTGGATGGAAAACTTCGGCCTGAAATGGCCGCTGACCATGAAGCAGCATGCCGACCATGAGACCTTGTGGCGCAAGGACATGGCCAAGAAGATCGACTATCCCAAGCCCGACGGCGTGCTGACGTTCGATCGCCTCTCCTCGGTGTTCCTGTCGAACACCAATCACGAGGAGGATCAGCCGATCCACCTGACGCTGAAGGACCCGAACATCCCGGTCGAATACGACCTGCCGCTGTATGACGAGCCGGCGCAGCGTTACTGCCCGGCGGGCGTGTACGAGATCGTCGGCGAGGAAACGGGCGATCCGAAGTTCGTGATCAACGCGCAGAATTGCGTCCACTGCAAGACGTGCGACATCAAGGATCCGACGCAGAACATCAACTGGGTGGTGCCCGAGGGCGGTGGTGGGCCGAACTATCCCAACATGTAAGCTGCTGGCAGCGGCGGCGCTTGCGGCGATCGTCGCCGCAGCGCCGGCGCATGCCGCCGTGCCCGACCTGCTCGCTTATCTGCAGGCGCGCGCCGCCGATGGCGAGGGCGCGGCCGAGGCGGCGGCGCAGCGCTACGCCGATGCGCTGGCCGCGACGCCGGGCGACAAGGGCGTCGCCGCCTACGCCTATCGCGAGGCGATCAAGGCGGGGAACCTGAAGCTGGCGCTCGACGCCGCGGTGGCGCTGGGCAGCGCCGCCCCCGCCGACGCCGACCTGCTGATCCTCGCCAGTGCCGCCGCGCATGCGGACTTCGACACCGCCGACGCCGCGATTGCGCGGATCGGCAAGGGCCAGTTCGCGGTGATGGCGCCGCCGCTCGCCGCCTGGGCCGCGTTCGCGCGCGGCAAGGACCCCCTGCCCCTGCTGGCGGTCGGCCGCAGCGACAGCGTGGCGCGGCGCTTTGCCGGCGAAACGCGCGCGCTGATCCTGATCGCGCAAGGCAACACCCGCGAGGGGCTGACCACGCTGAGCGCGATGCTGGGCACCGGCCAGGCGAGCGAAGACCTGCGCATCATCGCCGCGCGGCTGCTGATCGGTACCGGGCGGGCGGCGGAGGCACGCGGGCTGCTGGCCGGGGACGCGGCACCGATCGCGGCGCTGCGCGACCAGCCGGGTCCGGGCGCGCAGCCATCGCTGGCATTCGGCGCGTCGGCGCTGTTCACGCGTATCGCCAGCGACCTGATCCTCGGGCCCGACAGCCCGCTGCCGCTCGCGCTGGCGCAGGCGGCGGTGATGGCGGATGCCGGCAATGATCGCGCCCGCCTGCTGCTGGCGCATACGCTGTCGCGCGCCGGTGAACCCGCGCGGGCGATCGCGACGCTGAAGGCGATTCCGCCGACCAGCCCCTATCGCGACGCAGCGCGGGCCGGCCGCGTCCAGATCCTGGCCAACGCCGACCGTATCGACGAGGCGATCGCAGCGGCCGAGGCCGAGTCGCGCGACAACACCCCCGCGTCGCTGCAACGCTATGGCGACCTGTTGATGACCGCCGACCGGCCGGCGGATGCGGTGCCCGTCTATCGCCGGCTGATCGACAAGGGTGAGGCGGACTGGTCGACGTGGCTGCAATATGGCGCTGCGCTGGACGAAGCGGGCGACTGGCCCGGCGCGCACCGCGCCTTGCAGGAAGCGGTGCGGCTCGCGCCCGAGGAGCCGCTGGCGCTGAACTATCTCGGCTATGCACAGATCGTGCATGGCGAGCCGGTCGCCCCGGCGCAGGCGCTGCTGGAAAAGGCGAGCGCGCTGAGGCCCAATGATGCCGCGATCACCGATTCGCTGGGCTGGGCATATCATCTGGCGGGCGACAGCAAGCGCGCGCTGCCGCTGATCGAGCGCGCGGCGGCCGCCTCCCCCGCCGATGTCGAGGTCAACGAGCATCTCGGTGACATTTACTGGACGCTGGGCAGGCGCGTCGACGCGCGATACGCATGGCGCGCGGCGAAGGTCGTCGCGGAACCCGAAACGTCCGCGCGGCTCGCGGCGAAGATCGCCAACGGACCGACTGCCCAGCAATGATTTCCAGCGATGTGATTGTGGAGCCGGCGCCGGCGAAGCTGAACCTTGCGCTTCACGTCCGCGCGCGGCGGCCCGACGGCTATCACGATCTGGAAACGCTGTTCGTGTTCTGCCGCGACGGCGACGTGGTGACGATCGCGGACGCGCAGGATGACAGCTTTACCATTACCGGGCCGTTCGCGAGCGCGCTGGCGGCGGCGACCGACGTGGTGCCAGCGGATCGTGCTGGCTGGACCGACAATCTGGTGACGCGTGCCGCCGATGGCTTTCGCGATACCTTTGGCGTCGCGCAGCGCCATGCGATCATCCTGGAGAAGAACCTGCCCGTGGCATCGGGGATTGGCGGGGGTTCGGCCGATGCGGCGGCGACGCTGCGCGCACTGGCGCGGCGGCATGGCGTTTCGGCGGATGATCCGCGGCTGATCGCCGTCGCTGCCAGACTGGGCGCCGACGTTCCCGCCTGCCTGGCCGGGCGGACCGCCTTCGGCACCGGCAAGGGCGATGCCTTGGCGCCGCTGGATGGCTGGGCCGGTGCGCCGGTGCTGCTGGTCAATCCGGGCGTGGCGGTGTCGACCGCGGCGGTCTTTGGCGCCTGGGACGGGATCGATCGCGGACCGCTGGATCCGGCGGACCCGATCGGCGGGCGCAACGACCTGGAGCCGGCGGCGCGCAGCCTGGCGCCGGAAATCGACCGGGTGATCGCGGTGCTTGCCGCGCAGCCCGGCGTAAAGCTGGCGCGTATGTCGGGATCGGGCGCGACGTGCCTCGCGCTGTTCGAGACGGTTGCGCAGCGCGACCAAGCCGCTGCCGCGGTCGCCGCCGCCGAGCCCGGCTGGTGGCAGATGGCGAGCCGGCTGGCATGATCGGGTTTGAGATGGACGGGGCGATCGCGCGAATCACCCTCGCCCGCGATGGCCGGCGCAATGCGATGGGCGCGGCCCATTTCCACGAGCTGGCCGACATTGCCGCGGCGGTCCCGCGCGAGGCGGCAGTCGTTCTGCTGCAATCGGGCGTGCCGGGGATCTTTTCCGCCGGCGCTGACCTCAGCGAAGCCGCGCGGCTTGCCGACGCGCCCGAGCTGCGCGCGCCCTTTCGCCTCGCGATCCGCGCGGCGGTGGAATCGCTGGCGGCACTTCCCATGCCGCTGGTCGCCGCGATCGACGGCGGCTGCCATGGCGCGGCCGTCGCCCTGATGCTGGCCGCGGACGTGCGGGTAGCGAGCAGCGACGCCAGCTTCGCGATCCCGCCGGCGCGGCTGGGCATCGGCTATCCGGCGGAGGATCTGGCGCGGCTGCTGGCGGTGGGCGGCCCGGGGCAGGCGGCGCGCCTGCTGTTCACCGCCGCGACGATCGACGCGCACGAGGCGCTGCGCATCGGGCTGGTCGACGTGATCGGCGATGGGGCGGCAATCGCGGCGCAGATCGCCGCCAACGATGCGGGTGCGCTGGTCATGCTGAAGGCGATGTTGCGTGATCCGGCCGCGCCCGACCATGCCGCCGCCTTCGAGGACAGTTTCGCCAACCCCCGCTTTCGCGCGGCGGCCCAACGGTATCGTTGATCGGGGGCGTTGATCGCGTCGCGCTGGCAGGCGATACCCTCGCCATGCCGATTGACACGAACCGCCCGTTCCTGCCCGTCAACATCGCCGTGCTGACCGTGTCCGACACGCGCGGCCTGGCCGACGATCGCTCCGGCGATACGCTCGTCGCGCGGCTGCTGGAGGCGGGGCATGTGCTGGCGCAGCGCCAAATCCTGCGCGACGATGCCGATGCGATCGTGGCGCAGCTTCACGCCTGGATCGAGGACGAGGCGATCGATTGCATCATCACCACCGGGGGCACCGGGGTGACCGGGCGCGACGTGACGCCCGAGGCGGTGGAGCGGGTCGCCGACAAGATGATCCCCGGCTTTGGCGAGCTGTTCCGGTGGCTGTCCTACCAGACGATCGGCACCTCCACCGTCCAGTCACGCGCCTGCGCCTGCGTGGCGCGCGGCACCTATATCTTTGCGCTGCCCGGATCGACCGGCGCGGTGAAGGACGGGTGGGACGGCATCCTCAAGGACCAGCTCGACAGCCGCCATCGGCCCTGCAATTTCGTCGAGCTGATGCCGCGCCTGCTGGAACGCTGAGCGCCGGCAATATTGCGCAACGCGGCGCACATCCGGCCGCCATAACCGGACACGGATCGCGGCCCGTGCGCGTCCATTTTCACATGATTTGTCAAAATGATGATGACGTGGGTTGAACATAGCAACCAACGGCGTTGCCGAACATTTCGATGTGCATGCCCACTTTCTTTTTCCGTGTCCGTACACCAGACCAGATGACCCGCCGCGCGGAAAGCTTCGAACTGCCCGATCTCAATGCCGCGCTGATCCAGGCGCAGCGGTCCGCGCGATCGCTGGTGCGCACGCCGGCACGCCGCGGGATCACTACGATGAAGGGCAGCCTGGACATCGAAAACGAGCTGAATCAGCCGCTTGCCCGCCTGACGCTGGCCGAAGTCGCGCACCAGATTTCCTGATCACCAGAGCTCCTGGAAAGGGGCCATTCGCGGAGAGGATGCGCGCGCCGGTGGCCGATGCCGCCGGGGCGCACCCGTGCCTGGGGTGGCGCGGCGCAGAACGCGACCGGCGGGCCGAAACCAGGGCAGGTAGAGCGGCTACGGCGTTCCCGTTTGCGGCCTTTCCGGCGACACGCACGGCACATTGTCGGCCGTCCAGTCGAGATCATAGGTCGCGGGCACGGTCTCGCCCTTCCCCACCGCGGCCTTGCGACCCGCGGGGTCGTAGAAGATCCAACCCATGCTGTTGTCGAACTTGGCGATCCGCGCATTGTCGCGCTCGGCCGACGCGGCATCGGTCTCCGGCCGCTCGACGCGCGATCCGCGGATCATCCGTATCGCGCCGTCGCGCATCTCCCAGACACGGTGATAATGCCGGCCGAACAGGCGATTGTCGTAGCTGGGCTTCGATGACCATTGTTCAGGCTTCGTGGATGTCGGCAAGCGCACCGTGGTGACGTGGCAGATATACTCAGGCTTGGTGTAATAGGGTGCGTTCTGGTTTGGCCCCGGCGAACGAGCGCGGCGATCGGGCGGGCTGAAGCCACCACCGGGCAACGCCAGCGACTTCCCACCGCCGTCGCCCTCATCCCAGGTCATCCTGGCGGTGCCGGAAATGGTGAGGACGCTGGCACCCGCCTTCTGATCGTAGCGCCACTGGACGTCGTCGATCGTCTGCCAGAACTCGCCGATCGCATTCTGGCGAAAGCCGTCGAGCAGCTGCGGGGCGCTGATCGCGGCGAATTGCAGCTGGTTCTGCAGTCCCTTTACGCCGCGGATAATCTCGGTCGTGACAACACGGGGCGGCGTGTCGAAGCCGGCTCGTGCGTCAATCTCGAACAGATTGATCGTGTCGGGCACTGTTGCCGGCCGCCAGGGCAGCTGCTCGAGTGCGCTGCCGGCCGGGGTGAGTGGCAGGACCCAGCCCACCGGGAATACGGGCTGGGCGCTTGGGGTGGCAACCGCGGGCAAGGTGCCGTCCAGCCAGTAGCGCTGGCCGTCGATGCGGGCGCGGACAAGCACATGATCAAACACCTGCGGCAACGCGAGTCGTTGATCGAGCCCGTCGTCGTTGCCATCGGCATTGATGAGGACCGCCTCTGCCTCAATCCCAAGCTCCGCCAGCAGCGCGAGAAGCAGCGCGGTCTTGCCCTTGCAGTCGCCGTAGCGGCGCTTCCAGGTTTCGTCCGCCGACGCCGGGATCACGTTACCGCCATTCAGGCCGACGTAGATGTAGCGCACATCCTGCTGCACAAGCTTCAGCGCCGCGGCAGCGCGATCGACCGGCCGCGTGTGAGCCGCGGCAATGCGGGCTGCTTCGCGCCTGATCGGAGAGTCGGCGGCGAGGGTAGCGGCCTTCGCATAGAGGGGCGCGAAGTGACGCGACAGTGAAGCCCAGTCGGCAAAGTCGCTGTATTCCACGGCGCGCTGCCAGAGATAGCGTGGCGGCGCATCGCGCGGCGGCGATAGCAGCGCGGGATTGTCGAAGCGGAATTCGAGCGCCCGCTCCTGCTTCACCATTGCCGACGTCATGTCCGGAGCAATCCTGAGCCGCGGCTCGTGCCCGGCGTCCCAGCTCAACCGTAGCCGATAGCGGCCGGGAGCCGGGGCCTGCCCCAGCAACAGCATGCCCGAATCATACGGCCCGAGCCCCGGATCGCGGGAGAAGCTGGTAAACTGCACGTCCAGTTCGTCGCCGACGCGCAGATCAGGGACGCGAAGCACCGCCGTCAGCATCCCGTCGAGCATTGCCGCTTCGAGCTGATCCTCTCGCCGCAGGATTTCGAAAGAGGCGCTCTTCAGAACGTCGACGAGCTGTCCGTCGCGCAACACGCTGATGCCATGCACGATCGGGGCTCCGGCGGCCGGGTTCCAGGCAATGGCAATATTGCCGACCTGCAGCGCGCTGGAATCCAGGATCTTCACGCGGTAGCCGAAATATTGCGCCTGGCCCTTGTCACTCAAGTGGACCAGCACATCCTGACGCAGGAATAGCAACGGACCGGTGACGGTAGCCGGCATCGGCAACAACTCGGATGGGCTCACCCAGGCGGGAGTGGGACCACGAGAGACCTTGTCGGATTGTGCATAAGCAGGCCCGGCAACAAGCATTGACGCCGCAAGGAGCAGCCCAGCACGAACATTCATCGATATTGCCCCCAACCTCTCAGGCTGCACCTGTGGCAGAAGCAGGTCACTTGCAAGATGTTGGTGCACGATAACGGGCCGCACACGCCCGCGGCTTTCGACGTGGCCGGCCGCGCACGATGCGCCGGCGCGCGGCCACCGCCCGCGCAGTGCGCGGGGATGGCGGCAATTTTTCTTGAAGTCTCTGGTCGGGGCGACAGGATTCGAACCTGCGACCCCCACACCCCCAGTGTGATGCGCTACCAGGCTGCGCTACGCCCCGACCGAGACGCGCGGCCCTACGCGGGCCGCGCGGGATATGCAAGTCGTGATCAGATCAGCTTGCGCCAATGCTGCCCGTCCCAGGCGTCGATCGACATGGCGGACGGCGAATGGGCGCGCAGCGCGCGGCCGAATGCCTTTTGATGATCGGCCTGGCCGTGCGCGGCCAGCGCCTCCGGAGTCGCCCAGCGTTCGGCGACGCGGACCAGATCGGGATCGGCCGCGTCGAACGCGAAGCTATATTCCTCGCACCCCTCTTCGGTTTTCACCACCGCGGCATGATCGGCGAACAGCGACGCGGCCTTTGCGCCCTCTCCGGCGCCAAGCTTGATCGTACCCATTACCAGGATCGTCATTACCTCTCCTTCTCGCTCGTTATCCGCGCTTCCTTACCACGCGCGTGAGTTGCGCCAAGGCCGTGGCAGTGATAGCGGCGCACGCTTCCCTTGAGGTCCGTTCTGCGGGCCTCATGACCCATGTGCACGCAAGGACGGCATGTTCATCTCTCCAGCTTATGCCCAGACGGCCACGGGCGCTTCCTCGCAGGGCGGCATGGCAGGCTTTCTCAGCCTGGCGCCGCTCATCCTGGTCTTCGTCGTCTTCTACTTCCTCATGATCCGACCGCAGCAGCGCCGCATGAAGACGCTGCAAAATGCGATCGCGGCGGTGAAGAAGGGTGACACGGTCGTTACCGCCGGCGGCCTCGTCGGCAAGGTGACCAAGGTCGAGGACCAGTTCGTCGAGGTCGAGATCGCCGCCAACACCCGCGTGAAGGTCGTCAAGGCGACCCTCGCCGAGGTGACGGCGCTCGGCGCCAAGCCCGCGAACGACTGAGGCGATCCGCTCTTATGCTCGATTTCCCGCGGTGGAAGGTCATCTCGATCTGGGCAACGATCATCGCGCTTGTCGCGCTGGCGATCCCCAGTCTGTTGCCGCAGCGCATCACCGATTCGTGGGGTGCCTTCCCGCACCCGCGGATCAACCTGGGCCTTGACCTCGCGGGGGGCAGCTACCTGCTGCTCGAAGCCGATGTGAACGACATCGCGTCCGGCCGGCTCGAGGCGATGCGCGAGCAGGTGCAGACCGAGATGCGGCGCCAGCGGCCCCGCATCGAGATCGGCGACATTTCCGTCCGCGGCGGGCGCCTGTCGTTCCTGCTGCGCGATCCGAGCCAGGTGGACGCGGCGCGCGAGCGGCTGACCCAGATCACCGGCGGCGGCGTCGGCCTGACCGGCCAGCGCGAATGGGACATCCAGGTCGTCGATTCGAGCCGTATCGTCCTCACCCCGACGCAAGCCGGGCTGACGCAGGCGATCGACACCGCGATGGGCGACGCGACCGAAGTGGTCCGCCGCCGTATCGACGAGCTTGGCACGCGCGAGCCGACGATCATCCGCCAGGGATCGAACCGTATCGTCGTGCAGGTGCCGGGCCTGCAGAACCCGCAGGCGCTGAAGGACCTTCTGGGCAAGACCGCGAAGCTCGAGTTCAAGCTGGTCGACGAGACCGCGACGCCGCAGCAGCTGGCCAGCGGCCAGGCACCGGCGGGCAGCCAGATCCTTCCCTATCCCAACAATCCCGCCGGCCTGCCGGTCATTGCGGTCAAGCGGTCGGCGATCCTGACCGGCGACCAGCTGACCGATGCGCGGCAGGAATTCAGCCAGCAGACCAACGAGCCGCAGGTCGCCATCACCTTTGACAGCCAGGGCGGCCGCAAGTTCGCCCAGGTGACGCGCGAGAACGTGAACAAGCCGTTCGCGATCATCCTCGACAACCAGGTGATCTCGGCCCCCAACATCAACGAGCCGATCCTGGGCGGTCGCGCGCAGATCTCGGGCAGCTTCACGACGGAAAGCGCCAATGCGCTGGCCATCGCGCTGCGTTCGGGCAAGCTGCCGGTGACGCTGAAGGTGGTCGAGGAATCGACCGTCGGGCCGGACCTTGGCGCCGAATCGATCCGCGCCGGCATCCTCGCCTCTGCCGTGGCGGTGGCGCTGGTCGTTGCCTTCATGCTGGTCACCTATGGCCGGTTCGGCGTCTATGCGAACCTCGCCGTCGTCATCAACGTGTTCGTCATCGTCGGCGTGCTGGCGCTGATCGGCGGTACGCTGACGCTGCCGGGCATCGCTGGCTTCGTGCTGACGATCGGTACCGCGGTCGACGCCAACGTGCTGATCAACGAGCGTATCCGCGAGGAGCGGCGGCGCGGGCGATCGGTGGTCCAGTCGGTGGAACTGGGGTACAAGGAAGCCAGCCGCACGATCTTCGAGGCGAACATGACCCACGCCATTTCCGGCATCATCATGTTCCTGCTGGGCTCCGGCCCGGTGAAGGGCTTCGCGGTCGTGCTGCTGATCGGCATCGCCACCAGCGTGTTCACCGCCGTCCTCTTCACCCGCATGCTGACGGCGCAGTGGCTGCGTCGCGCCAAGCCGAAGACGATCAACATATGACCTGGGGCCGATCGATGAGCGACCGTCGCCCCGGGAACATGCCGGGGTCTCGTGCCGCAGCGGCACGTACCAGCAACAAGGAAACCCCGGCTGCGGCCGGGGTGGCGGGTTGAGACTATGAAACTGCTGAAACTCGTCCCCGACGATACCAATTTCGACTTTGTCCGCCTGCGTAGCTGGGCATTCGGCCTGACGCTGATCCTGTCGGTGCTGGCGATCGGCGTGACCTTCGCCAAGGGCCTGAACTTCGGCGTCGATTTCGAAGGCGGCCTGATGATCGAGGAGCGGTTTGCCTCTCCGCCCGATCTCGACAAGCTGCGCTCCGTTGTCGACGCGCAGGGGCTGGGCGAGGCATCGCTGCAGCAGTTCGGCGACCCGCGCACGCTGACGATCCGCCTGCCCGTGCAGGAGGGCGCCGACGAAGGCGCAACCAACGCCGCGGTGAAGAAGGTGGAAGTCGCGATTGCCGAGGCATTCCCCGGCGCGACGTTCAGCCGCTATTCGACCATTTCGGGCAAGGTTTCGGGCGAGCTGATCCGCAACGGCATCCTTGCGGTCGTGCTGTCGATCCTGGGCATCGGCCTGTTCGCCATCGTTCGGTTCGAATGGCAGTTCGGCGTGTCCACGATCGCGGCGATCATCCACGATCTGTTGATGACGCTTGGCTTCTTTGCGCTGACGCAGTTTGAGTTCGACCTCAATATCGTCGCCGCCGTGCTGACGATCGTCGGCTATTCGATCAACGACAAGATCGTCATCGACGATCGTATCCGCGAGAATATGCGCCGGTATCGCAAGATGGACATGCGCGAGATCGTGAACCTGTCGGTCAACGAGACGCTGCCGCGTACCGTGATGACGTCGGTCACCATCCTGCTGGCGCTGGGCGCGCTGCTGTTCCTGGGCGGCCATGTGCTGCGCGGCTTCACCGCGGCGATGATCCTGGGCATCGTGGTCGGCACCTATTCGTCGATCTACGTGTCGTCGTCGCTGCTGATCACGCTGGGCCTGCGCTCCGACCCCAGCATCGAGCGCGCGCCGCGCGGCGGCGGGATCGACAATGCCGAGCGGATCGCCCCGCGCGAGCCGCGCGCCGAGTGACCAGCGCATGAAGATGAGCCGGGAGCGTGACGCGGGCGGGCCGATCGTGCGTGGCCTGTCGGCGGCGGGATTCCGGCTCGACGAGACGACCGTCCTCAGCGCCGCGTTGCTGACGGTCTCTGACGCCGAGGCCTGGACTCCCCCGCCGCTGGCGGAACTGACCGAGGAAGCGCTGGCGCCGATCCTGGACCCCGCGCCCGAGTTCATCCTGATCGGTACTGGAGACACGCTGGCGCGTCCGCCGCGTGCACTGGTCGACGCGCTGGACGCGCGGGGGATCGGGGTAGAGGCGATGGACAGCCGCGCCGCGGCGAAGGCGTGGGGCGTGCTGCGCAGCGAGGGGCGGCAGATCGGCGCTGCGCTCTACCCGCTGGGTGGTGATCCCCAGCGCTGAGCTCACCGGCCCCGCTCAACAAACAGCACCGCACAACAAAAAGGCGCCCGGCAATCTACCCGGCGCCTTTTCTTTTGTCGTGGCGGCAGCGTGCGCTGCCATCCGCGGGGGCGCCGCGGCGCCCCCCTTCCCCGTACGGTCAGGCCGCGGCGGGGCGGCGGGCGAAGACGCCGAAGCTCAGGATCACCGCATAGCAGGCGACCGGCAGGATGAGCGCGAAGGCGAGGCTGCCCGTCATATCCGCCACGGTGCCGTAGAGCGGCGGGATGACCGCACCGCCGACGATCGCGGTGGCGATGACGCCCGACCCCTCTGCCGCGCGCCGCCCGAGGCCTTCGGAGGCGAGGCTGAAGATCGTGGGGAACATGATCGAATTGGTCAGGCCAACCGCGATCAGCGCCCAGCCAGCGGCAGTGCCGGTGGTGTTGGCGGAGAAAGCGAGCAGCGCGATCGCGCCGGTGCCGGCGAATGCGAGCACCTTCCCCGGCGAGACAAGCCGCAGCACGGCCGAGCCGATGAAGCGGCCGAGCAGCGCGCCACCCCAGTAGAAGGGCACGTAATTGCCGGCGATGTTGAGCGGCACGTTCCACACGTCCGGCTGCGCCAGATAGACGACGAGGTTCGACCCGATCGCGACCTCCGCACCGACGTAGAGGAAGATGCACAGCACGCCGAAGGCGAAGCGCGGGCGAGACAGGAGCGTCAGCGCGTGGAAGATCGAGCCGGTCTGCTCCTGCTCCTCCTGCAGCCGGTTGCGGCGCGTCCACACGACGGCAGCAATGATCAGCAGCGCGACGGCGAGGCCGATATAGGTGTGGACGATCGTCCGCGACGCCTCGATGCGGTAGGCGTCGAGGGCGGGGCCGCTCAACGTTGCGGCGCTGACGCCGGCGAGACCGCCCAGGATCAGCGTCGAGCCGACGCGCGGGAAGATGGTCGTGCCGAGCGAGTTGAACGCCTGCGCAAACGTCAGGCGGCTATGCGCGGTGCGCGCCGGGCCGAGCAGCGAGATGAGCGGGTTCGCGACGACCTGCACCACCGTGATGCCGGCGCCGAGCACGAAGAGCGCGAGCAGGAACATGCCGAACGTCGCCGAGCTGGACGCCGGGATGAACAACAGGCAGCCCACCGTCATCGTGACGAGGCCGATCGAGGCAGTGCGCATGTAGCCAGCACGACGAACGATCGCCGCGGCGGGCAGCGAGAACAGCAGATAGGCGAGGAAGAACGCCGAGTTTACCAGATTTGCCTGCGCATGGCTGAGCGTGAACAGCTCCTGCAGCTTGGGCATGATGATGTCATTGAGGCTGGTGATGCCGCCAAAGATGAAAAACAGCGCAAAGACGAACCAGCGCAGGTCCGGCGCATCGACGTGCGCGCCGTCCCCCGTATCGGGCGACGGATCAGCGCTGTTGCTGGTCGTCGCGCCGTGAGCGAAAGCCATGAAAAATCCCCTCCGAGAACATGTAACCGTTTACCGCGAAAAACGGCGAGGACAATCCGGGCCTTGCCCTAGTCGTGTCGAGGGAACCACCACATCACGGTGGCGGGGAAAGGCGTCCAGCGCCCGACCCTGACGCCGGCGAAGCGAAGCGCCTCCCCCACCCAGGCGTTGCAGGTGTGGATGGCGTCGTAGCGGCCGCGCGCCTCGTAAAAGGCATCATTGCCGAAATAGCCGGGATAATGCGCCCCGCCCGGCACGAGCGACGCCTGGATGAAGGCGGCGAGCCGGCGGTATTGCGCGGGCGTCACGACCAGCCGGTGAGCCTCCCCCGTCGGTGACGGAGCCGGCAGATGATCGACATGGACCAGGGTGCGATTGCTGCCGATCGCCGCGGCCACGACGACGCCGGGCCGCAGATCGGCCCAGGTCGGCGTCTCAAGGTAGAAGTCATGCTCCCCCCAGCCGACCGATACGTGATCGTAAGCGGCGAAGCGCGGATCGCGCAGGTCGCGGGCGGGAAAATACGGGCGCCAGTCCACGCCAGCGGCGACCTTGGGCATGATGATGCCGGTGTGGATGCCGTTGGATTCGACATAGAGGGTGATGCCCTGCGGGGGCGCCACCCAGTCGCGGTTGGCGGGAAGCGCGCCCCCGACCAGCCCGGCGAGCGGATAGGCGACCAGCGCCAGCACCACGGCAACCAGGATGAGGAGCGGGCGACGGCGCATCGCGGGGACCGTACCAGCCGGCGCGGCGCAGCACACCCCGTGGCGCGCGTTGTCTCCCGTCGCCGCAACACCGCGCGGCGACGGGCGTTGATCGATCCGGAAAGCGCTTACCAGGGCGACCGACGCCGCGGGGTCGGTCGAATGACCGGAAAACAAGGAACAGGATGCAGATCGACCGGGAGGCCATTGCCGACTTCGCCCTGAAGACCATCGTCGCGATCGGCCTCGTCAGCCTCGCCCTGCTTGTCTGGAAGCTGCGGGATGCGATGTTGCTGGTGTTCGCGGCGGTCATCACTGCGGTGATCCTCCGGGCCTTTGCCCGCGCGCTGCAACGGGTCGTGCCGATGGGCGACGGCATCGCATTGTCGCTCGCCACCGTGATCATCGCCGTGGTGGTGATAGGCGCGGTCGGGCTGTTCGGGCAGGAAGTGTCGACCCAGATCAGCGCATTGGCGAACATGCTGCCCGGGGCGTGGGATACGCTGGTCGATACGGTGGGCGCCGAGCGGCTCGACCAGCTGGTCGATCGCTTCATGCCGGAGAGGGCGACGATCGCCTCGATCGCACAGTCGGTCATCAGCGTGGTGGTCAGCGCCGCTTCGGGCCTCGCGCTGGCGGTGCTGGGCGGGATCTATCTCGCGCTGTCGCCCGATACCTATCGCCGCGGCGCGCTGCGGCTGCTGCCGGCGAGCGCGCAGCGGCGCGCGACCCGGGCGATCGATCAGACAGGCGATTCGCTGCGCGCGTGGCTGATCGGACAGATCCTGCTGATGCTGCTGGTCGGGGTCGTGACGGGCGTCGGCCTGTCGGTGATCGGCGTGCCATCCGCCTTCGCACTGGGACTGATCGCCGGGCTGCTGGAGTTCGTGCCGCTGATCGGGCCGATTGCCGCCGCCATCCCCGGGGTGCTGATTGCGCTGACGATGGGGATTGAGACCGCTGCGCTGACCGCGGGCTTCTACCTCGTCGTGCAGTAGTCGGAGGGGAACATCCTGGAGCCGCTGGTGATGCGCAAGTCGGTGTCGATCCCGCCGGCTATCACGCTTTTTGCCATCTTCCTGTTCGGCGCCTTGTTCGGGCCACTCGGCGTCCTGCTGGGCGGGCCGCTCACCGTCGCGGCGTTCGTGATGGTGCGAGTGTTGTGGTTGAACGATGACCTGAGCGGCGGTCGGCAGGCGAAGGCTTCGGAACCGGCGGCGGATGGCGCCACATAGCAAAACGGCCGCATCTAGGAGATGCGGCCGCTTGGCTGGTCAGTCCTGATCCGCTGCCTGTTCAGGCGATCAGTTCAGGCGACCGATTCCGGCAATCGTCCGGTTGACCAGCGCGCGGTCGGCATCAGGGCCGAGACGGTCGGCGATCAGCGTCGACGCGGCGTCCGCTGCCGCGGCGGCGGCGCGGGCACGAACCTCGTTCACCGCGGCGCGTTCAGCCGCTGCGATCTTGTCCTGAGCCATCTTTGCGCGGCGGTTCACGAGTTCGTCGGCATCGACCCGAGCCTGGGCCACGATGACTTCCGCCTCGTGATTGGCCTGCTCCGCCATCTCGGCCGCGGTCTTTTCCGCGTCAGCGATCTTGCGGGCATATTCGTCGCGCAGCGCCTCAGCCTCGGCACGAAGCGCCTTTGCCTCGTCAAGCTGCTGGCGGATGCCGGCGATCTGGCGATCGAGACCGCCGACCAGCATGGCCGGTACCTTCTTCGCCAGAAGAATGATGATGAGCACCAGCATTGCCAGCGACACGATCACCGTGCCATTGGCAAAGCCGAACAGCGACGGATCAACGTGGTGATCCGGGCCGCCCTCGGCGATCGAGGTGCTGAGCGCCTCGGTCCCCTCGGCGGTCATGCCCTCTGCCTCGGCCGCATGGGCGAGGTTTTCGGCGACCTGGGCGGAACCGCCGGTCGCGGCGGAGAGGATGATGAACTCAGCCATTCGCCATCGACGCCTTCACGGCGCCCCTCGCTTCGTCGGTCGACACCTGGATGCCGGACACGCGGGCCACGATCTCCTGCGCCGCTTCGGCGGCGATCGTCTCGATCTCGCCCAGCGCACGTTCCGTGGCCGCCTTGATATCCGCCTCAGCGGCCGCGATCTGCTGCGCCTGATCGGCGGCAGCCAGCGACAGCCGTTCCTCGGTAGCCTTGGCCGCCCGCTGACGCGCCTCAGCGACGAGCGCCTGCGCCTTTTCACGGTTGGCCTGGTCGCGCACGCGCCAGTCGGCTTCCACC